>CAIMEA010000025.1 GCA_903839845.1 uncultured Hyphomicrobiales bacterium | reverse complement strand
GTGCCGACCGAATTCGCCGCGCGCGCCGGCGTCAAGGGCGGACTGGCGCCCGGCATTCTGACGCAGACGGCCGAGACCGTCGCCGCCGCCGGCTTCGACGGATTGATGCGCAATACGCGCACCGTGGTGCCCGGCCTCGTCAACAAGCTCGTCACCTTGGCGATTCGAATCCTGCCGCGCCGGTTTTTGCTGCGCCTTGTCGATTCACGGCAAAGCCGCCGCAGGGCCGCGCAAAAACACTGAACGCGCGCGATGGAACTTTTTTGCGCGCAGAACCGGCGGTGGAACCGCCATTGACAAATCGGTGTCCGACCTGAAGTTTGCATGTGGGCAGGGGGCGACCGGGAACACGCAGGGCGAGGCGTGCGGATGCAAGAAGCGAGCGATCACGGCCAGTCGGTCAAGCGGCCCTTTCCGGCGACGTTGAGCGCGATGTTGCGCGCCTCGGACGGCATCCTCGATCTGCTGCCGATCCCGACCTTCATCTGCGACGCGCACGGCACCATCCTGCAATACAACAAGCGCGCCGTTGAAATCTGGGGCCGCGCGCCGAGGCCCGGTCAGACCCACGAAGAGTTCAACGGCGGCAGACGCATTTTCGAACTCGACGGCACGCCTTTATCGCAATCCTTGCTGTCGGAGGTTCTGGAGAGCGGCGTGCCGGTGCGCGACGTCGAACGTCTGATCAAGCGCGACGACGGTTCGGAATTGATCGTGTCCATCAATATCGATCCACTGCGCAACGCCAAAGGCGAGCTAGTCGGCGCCGTCAACTGCTTCATGGACATCAGCGAGCGCAAACGCACCGATGAGGCGCTCGAGCAATCGCGCCTGCGCGCGCTGGAGCAGGAGCAGCGACTGGCGGCGACCTACGACCATGTCGCGATCGGCATTTCCGAAGTCGCGCCGGACGGCCGCTTCCTGCGCGTCAACGAAGCGATCTCGACGATCACCGGCTATAGCCGCGAGGAGTTGCTGTCGATCAGGCTTTTCACCAACACCTATCCCGCCGATGCCGATCTCGATCGCGAAGGTTTTCGCCAGCAATCCGCCGGCGAGCTGGAATTCTATTCGGTCGAGAAGCGCTTCCGGCACAAAGACGGTCGGCTGATCTGGATGTCGGTGAGTTCGTCGCCGGTGCGCGATGGCAACGGCAAGTTACTCTATGTCGTGCGCGTGGTGCAGGACATCAGCGAGCGCAAGGCGGCGGAGCGCCGACAAAAACTTCTGATCGACGAGCTTAATCACCGCGTCAAGAATACATTGGCGCGAGTGCAGTCACTCGCGGCCCAGACCGCGCGCGGCGCCAGCAATCAGGACGAATTTCGCGAACGCTTCGAGGGCCGGCTGATCGCATTGTCGAGGGCGCACGACCAGCTCACCATGCACCATTGGGAAAACGGCGATCTGCGCGCGCTGCTGGCCGAGAGCGTCGCGCCTTATGCCGGGACCGACGGTGAACGTGTCGTGCTGCGCGGCGACGAAGTCGTTCTCGGCCCGCGCGCGGTGCTGACTTTGGCGATGGCGTTTCACGAACTGACCACCAACGCGACCAAATACGGCGCACTGGCCGGAACCGGCGGCCGCATCGAAATCAGCTGGCACCGCATCGCCGCCACCGACGAAACCCCGGCGCGGTTGCGGATCGACTGGGTGGAAAAAGGCGGGCCGGCGGTCGTGGAGCCGGAGCGGCGCGGCTTTGGTTCAAAAATGATCGAAGGCGCCATCCACGCGGAACTCGGCGGCAACGCGAAGATGGTGTTCGCGCCGGACGGCCTGCGCTGCGAGATTGCCCTGCCGCTGGAGACGGCGACGGCAGGCGAGGCGGAGGTGGGCGGGTGAAACGACTTCAGGAGAAAGTCCGCCTTCGCTCCTGCGGAGCTTCGGCGCGACAGCCTTCGTACCTGAGGGCTTGCCGAGCCGGAGCTCCGCAGGAGCGAAGGCTGGTGGAGCCAGGCGGGATCGAACCGCCGACCTCGTCATTGCGAACGACGCGCTCTCCCAGCTGAGCTATGGCCCCTTCCAATCCACGACCAAAATCTTTGGGCAACGTCTTGGTTGCCCGCGGTTTTAGGCGAGTGGCCGCCATTTAGGGCCCGGTATCAGGCCTGTCAAGGATTGGACGGCGACCGGGTTACCTTGTTTTGCCGTTTCGGCGGCCCAAATGCCCGGAACCCCTTTTCCTGAACGCCGCGAGCGGCTATTCGTCACCCTGGCTACCCGATGGAGCGCTTCGATGAATCCCTTTCTTTGGCTGATTACCACGATCATCGACCTCTATATCTGGATCCTGATCGCGTCCGCGGTGCTGTCGTGGCTGGTGGTCTTCAATGTCGTCAACACCCGCAACCCGATCGTCCATTCGGTTGGCGATTTTCTGTACCGGGTCACCGAGCCGGTGCTGCGGCCGATCCGCGGTATCATGCCCAATCTCGGCGGCATCGATATCTCGCCGGTGATCCTGATCATCGGCCTGCTGTTTCTCAAGCAGCTGGTATTCTGGCTCTACATCCAGATTTTCATCTAGCCCGCGATGACCGCCCGGCCGTGGCTGCGCACCGGCGACGGTGTCAGCGTGGCCGTGCGGCTGACGCCGAAAGGCGGCCGCGACGCCATTGACGGCATCGAGACCCTGAGCGACGGCCGCGCGGTGCTGAAAGTCCGCGTGCGCGCCGCGCCGAGCGAGGGCGAAGCCAACGACGCTCTGTGCCGGCTGATGGCCAAATCAGTGGGCGTCCCACCGCGCGACGTGTCGCTGGTCGCCGGCGCCACCGCACGCATCAAACGTCTGGCGATTTCGGGCGATGGCCCAACGCTTCTTGCGGCGCTGGAGAAAATCTGCGCTTCGCGCTAAGGCTTACGCGCAAGGGGGCGTGACCATGACCGCAACGATCATCGACGGAAAAACAATCGCAGCCGAATTGCGCGCGCGCATCGCCGGCGAGGTTACGCGGCTGAAGACGGCGCACGGCATCACGCCGGGTCTGGCGGTCGTCCTGGTCGGCAAGAATCCGGCGAGCGAAGTCTATGTCCGCAACAAATCAAAAGCGGTGACCGACGCCGGCATGAACCCGATCGACCGGCATCTGCCCGAAACTGTGAGCGAGGCCGAGTTGCTTGCTTTGATCGATACGCTCAACAACGATCCAGCCGTCAACGGCATTCTCGTGCAGTTGCCGCTGCCGCCGCAGATCGATTCGCAGAAGGTTATCGCCGCCATCGATCCGGACAAGGACGTCGACGGTTTCCATCCGCTCAATGTCGGCCGGCTCGGCAGCGGTCTGCCGGCTCTGGTGCCCTGCACGCCGCTCGGCTGCGTTATTCTGGCGAAAAAAGCTAAGGCCTCACTGGTTGGCCTGGAAGCGGTGGTGATCGGCCGCTCCAACATCGTCGGCAAGCCGGTGGCGCAATTGCTGCTGGCGGAAAACGCTACCGTGACCATCGCGCATTCCAGGACGCGCGATCTCGCCGCCGTCTGCCGCCGCGCCGACGTG
>CAIMEA010000024.1 GCA_903839845.1 uncultured Hyphomicrobiales bacterium | reverse complement strand
CGACGGCCCGTTCAGTTTCGACAGCTACACCGCGCACCTGATCAAGTTTCTCGAGAAGATCGGGCCGGGCGCGCATATGGTGGCGGTGTGCCAGCCTTGCGTCAGCGCGCTTGTTGCCGCGAGCGTGATGGCGATGGGCGACCATCCGGCGCAACCGCGCTCGATGACTTTGATGGCCGGGCCGATCGACACCCGCGTCAATCCGACCAAAGTCAATGAGCTTGCCAAAGGCAAGCCGATGGAATGGTTCGAGAAGAAGCTGATCGCCACGGTGCCGGCGCGCTATGCCGGTGGCGGCCGCCGCGTCTATCCGGGTTTCGTGCAGTTGTCGGCGTTCATGGCGATGAACATGGACCGCCATGTCAAAGCGCATCGCGAGCTTTACGAGAACATCGCCAAAGGTGAGACCGCGAAAGCCGAGACCACCAAGGCGTTCTACGACGAATATTTCGCCGTGCTCGATCTCGCGTCCGAGTTCTATCTCGAGACGGTGAAGCTGGTGTTCCAGGATCACGCGCTGCCGCTCGGGCAGTTGACCTATGAGAACCGGAAGGTCGAGCCGGCGGCGATCAAGCGCACCATGCTGTTCACGGTCGAAGGCGAGAAAGACGACATCTGCGCCGTCGGCCAGACGCTCGCCGCGCACGATCTGTGTACGTCGCTTCGGCCCTATCGCAAGCGCCACCACATGCAGGCCGGCGTCGGCCATTACGGGGTGTTTTCCGGGCGGACCTGGCAGAACCAGATCTACCCGATGGTCAAGAACGTCATATTGCAGAGCGATTAAGCGCGCGGGAGCCCCCTTTCGCTGGCGCCGCCGACAGGCCGATCATCCTCACCAAGGCGCGTTTGACGCCATTTGGGGGGTGACATGAAAAAGCTCGTTGTCGCGGCAGCGCTCGCTGCCGGATTGGCTAGCGTGACCTGCATTGCCGGCGCGCAGGCGCAAAGCTACCCGAACCGGCAAATCACCTTGATCGTTCCGTTCCCGCCCGGCGGCTCGACCGATGTCGCCGCGCGCATCATAGCCGAGCGCATGCGCGCGCCGCTCGGTCAAAGCGTCATCGTCGAGAATGTTGGCGGCGCCGGCGGTTCGATCGCCGTCGGCCGTGTCGCGCGCGCCGCGCCGGATGGCTACACGATCGACATCGGCCAGTGGGACACCCATGTCGGCAGCATCATCTACAAGCTCGATTACGACTTGCAGAAGGACTTCGAGCCGATCGGCCTGATCTCGAACAATCCGCAATTGATGGTCGCCAAGAAAGATCTGCCGGCCGACAATCTCAAGGATCTCGTCGCCTGGATGAAGGCGAACCCCGGCAAGATCAATTTCGTCAACCAGAACGCGGCGGCGAACGTGTCCGGCGTTCTGTTTGAAAATCTCACCGGGCAGAAAGTGCAATTCATCCCCTATCGCGGCGCGGGTCCAGCGATGACCGATCTGGTGTCGGGGACGGTCGATCTTCTGGTGGTGCAGGGCGCGGTGGCGCTGCCGCAGATCAGGGGCGGCAGGATCAAGGCGATTGCCAATCTGTCGCCGCAACGTTCCGCCTCGATGCCGGACATCCCGACCGCCGACGAGACCGGCGTGCCCGGCCTGTATATGTCCGGCTGGTTCGGTTTCTACGCCCCAAAGGGCACGCCAAAGCCGATCATTGACCGGCTCAACGCCGCGATGGTGGAGGCGCTCGCCGATCCGAACGTGAAAGCGCGTTTTAGCGAACTCGGCCTCGACGTCGCGCCGCGCGAGCAGCAAACGCCGGAGGGGCTGGCCAAATTGCAGCAGGCGGAAATCGACAAATGGTGGCCGATCATCAAGGCCGCCGGCATCGGCGCGCAGGCGCAGTAGACAAAGACGCTTCGGCGCCGTTACGAAGGCATATGACAACAACGAACGAAACGGCGGCGCCGCGGCACAGTCTCACCGAAGACATCCTGGCGATTTTCATCGGCACGTTGTTCGTGTCGTTCGGGCTGGCTCTGTTCAAAGTAGCGGGGCTTTTGACCGGCAGCACCGCCGGCCTTGCTTTTTTGGTTTTTTATCTGACCGGCGTGCCGTTCGGCGCGGTGTTCTTCGTCATCAACCTGCCGTTTTATTATCTCGCCTTCCGTCGCATGGGCTGGCGCTTCACGCTCAAGACTTTCGCGGCGGTGGCGCTGGTGTCGGCGATGACCGAACTGCATCCGCGCTTTATCCATATCGCGGCGCTCGATCCGTTTTATGCGGCGATTTTCGGCGGCTCCCTGATGGGCGTCGGCTTTATCGTCTTGTTCCGGCATCAGGCCAGTCTCGGCGGCGTCAATATTCTGGCGCTTTATGCGCAGGACCATTACGGCATTCGCGCCGGTAAGCTGCAGATGGGCATCGATCTGGCGATCCTGGCCGCGTCGTATTTCGTCGTCGATATCAAGGCGCTGCTGGCCTCGCTCGCCGGCGCGGTGGCGATCAATCTGGTGATCTGGATGAACCACCGCCGCGACCGTTATGTCGCCTGGTCGGCGCCATAATTGCGTGTGACTTTATTTGCGTAGCGGCCGGGTTTAAAGTCGCGGCGACTCAAATTTCATTGCGCATAAACAAAGAGGAAACAGCCATGACCTTGCCATCGCGTTTTGCCGCTCTCGCTATCCTGGCGGCGGTCGCCATGCCATTGGCCGCTGCCGCGCAACAGCCGCCCAAGCAAGGGCCGGCGGCGCCAAAGCCGACCAAGGCGGCGGCGCAGAAAGTGGTGCAGATCGTTAGCGGCGACAAGACGAAGACCAAAGCCTATTGCGACCTGATCGCGCTCGGCGAGCAAATCGACGCCGCGGCGCAGAAGAAGGACGAAAAGAAAATGGATGAGCTGTCGCAGAAGGCCGACTCTATGGCCGCTGCGATCGGTCCGGAATATGTCGCCTTGATGGATGGCCTCGATGATATCGATCCGTCGAGCAAGGACGGGCAGGAGATCGGCAATGCGCTCGAGCCCCTCGATAAATTATGCGACAGCAAATAACCGGCCGGCGCTGATCCGCGCGCATGTTAAAACCCCGCCGGTCTTGCCGACCGGCGGGATTTTTATTTTCCGTTTATGTCAGATGCCGCCGAGCAGCATCAGGATGATGATCAGGCTGAACGGGACGCCCAGCAACCAGAGCAGAATTGGCATTTGTTTATCTCTTTTTCGCGTGGGCGTTATTCGGCGGCGATGCCGACAGTGCGGTTCCGGTCACGCTCGGCATCGATCAGATACCATTCGCGATTGCGCAGGTTGCCGCCTTCGATAGCGGCGAGCGCCGCCGACAGGCCGCCGGCCAGCATGGCGAAGGCGAGCCAGAAGGCGAAGTTGCGCGCCGACTTGCGCGCGGCATCCGCCGCGGCTTTCGCCTGCGTGATGGTCTGGTTGACGCGCTGTTCGGCGTCGGCCTGCGACAGGCCGGCACGGTTGGCGACAATGCTGGCCAGATAGGACCGATCGGCGTCCGACACCGAGCCGGTGCGGCCAAGACCGGTCGCGAGGATGCGGCCGATTTCGCCGCGATTGACGTTACCCTGCGGCGCGGCCGGCGCGTTTATCGATCCGCCCTGCAGATTGGGTGCGGTCTGACCGGTGGCGATCGGCGAGGTCGCCTGATCGGCGGCCTGCTGGTTCGCCTGCGATGCACTCGGCGCGGGCGCCGCCGCGTTGGCGCGGCCCGGAGCCGGGCGGAGCAGAGTGTCGATATAGCCGTCGCTCACGGAAGCGCGGGCGGCAACCGGCGTTCCCGCCGCGAGGCCAGCGCCGGTGGCGCCGATGATCGCCGTGGTCGCGCCGCCGAGCACCGCGGCGGTGACGACCGTCGCCAAAGCCCAGGTGAACACGCCATGCGCGGAGTCGCGGAAGTAACGCTCATGCTCATGCACGGTGTTCCAGCGCGAGCGCAGGCGGCCGGCCAGATAGCCGCCGATGGTCGAGGACAGCATGGCAATGACGATCAGGTACAGCCCGGCGCTGATGGTGAATGTGGTGGCCGATACGCCCTGATCGCTCCACGGCGACACCACCGAAAAGCCGACGCCCACGCCGAATGCGACAAGAACCAGACTAATCGCCGCCGACGCGGTCGCGCCAGCAAGGATCGCCGTCCAGCTGACGGCGGATTCGACATCATCGTTCACAATCCCGGTCTGCGTAATCATCGATAGAAGCCTCCGTGCGCGCGGAATTATTCCGCGTCATGGCGCTTCAATCCTTGTGCGGGTGAATTGGTTCCCGTCGGCCGGCCGACGCTGAACGGATAATCGCGCTGCAGTGCAGCTACAGCGTATAGGCGGTGCGCAAGCCGCCCCATTGCTTGCCGAAGACGCGAATCGGCGCGCCGATTTCCCACATCATGACGACGCGGTCGCCCATGTCGCGGGGATAATTCTGGATCAAATAGGGACGCACGACGCGGCCGGCCGACAATCCCGCGCGATCGTCGAAGATGCGCCGGTTGCGGCAGTTGGCGGTGTTCCAGACCGGATCGCCGGGCCGCTGTGGCCGCGAGTAGATGAGATTGTGCACCGGCAGGTAGCCGTTCCGGTCTACGGTGGCGCAAAAAATCATGCGTTTGTCGCTGGCGAGCAGCGGTTCCTGAACGGCGGGCAGCAATTGCTCGGTCAGTTTGAGGAACCGCGTCGTATATTGCTGAGGATTGGTATCCGGTATCGGGACATATGTGTTGTCGAACAGGTCGTCGAGCGAAATGCGGCGTTCGGTGACGGCATCTTCCAGCAATCGGGAAATGCGCCCGGCGCCTTCAATCGCGCGGTCGACGAATTCGGTATTTTCCGAACGGATCGCGGCGAGCTTGTGCGCGAGGCGGGCGCTGGCGGCCTCATCCAGCCTTTCAAATGCGAGATGCAGGCCAAGCGCCGACTGATTGACCGCCCGCACATGACAGGCGCCGATGCCGGCAATCGTCGCCGCGGTCGCGGTTCCCGCGGCGAAGCTTCGCGGTTCGCGCAGCCGCACCAGCAGGCCGCCCTCGGAAATATCGGCGGTCTGGCCGCGCACGGTGCCGTTGCCGGCTTGCAGATCGACGTCGAGTTCGCAGGGCAGCCGCTCATGCTGGCGCCGGTCGCCGATTTCGCTCAAGCGCAGGAAGATGACCGCGCGAGTCTTGAGGCGTTCCGCCATGCGGCCGACGTCTTCGCCGCAGCGATCGACCGTCATGCCGTGGGCGGTGGCGCCGATGGCCGCCTGCTTGATGTCGGTCACGCCATCGGCGACTGCGCCAACGAAGCGCGAATTGTCGCTGGCGTTGCGCGACAGGCCGTCGGTGGTTTCGACCTGGTGCTCGATGGCGCCGGCAATACTGGATAGTACCGGGCGAACCGCTTTGGTCGCTTCCGAAATGCGATGCACAGCGGCAATGGAAATCGCGGCGGCGTTTTGCAGCATGTCGATCTTGCGCTTGATGTCCTCGGTGGCGGTTTGGGTCTGCACCGACAAGGCCTTCACCTCGGCGGCGACGACGGCGAAGCCGCGCCCGGCGGCGCCGGCGCGCGCCGCTTCGATTGTCGCATTGAGCGCGAGCAGGTTGGTCTGGCGCGCGATATTGGCGATGAGGTTGACGACCTGGCCGATCTCGGCGGTCGAGGCCTTGAGTTCATCGACGCTGCGGTTGGCGGCAAGCGCCGCGTCACCGGCATCGTCGGTGAGCGCGCCGGCGGCGCGCACCTGGCGATCGATTTCGTTCGACGACTGCGCCAACTCGACGGTGGCATCGGCGACCTGAAGCGCGTCGCGCCTGGCGTCCTGCGACTGGGCGGACAGGGTCGCGGTGCGAGCCTGAATCGCGGCGAGGGCATCGGCGGAGGCGCTTGCGCCGCTGCGCACCGAGGCCGCGGCGATGGCGACGTCCTGGATCATCGCGCCGAGGTCGAGTTCCAACAGGTCGATGGTTTCGCGGATAGAGGCCGTGCTGGTTGCGGCGGACAGTTCCGTCGGGGCAACAGGCTCGGCAAACGGCGAAGTTTCTCCGCGTTGCGGCGGCGAAAACTTCAGGAATGGGGATACCGGCATGCAGTACAAGCTATGCATCTTTTTGGTTAATTAATTCCTTATCCGGTACCGTAGTGTGTATGCGTTGTTGCTCTGGGCCGGCGGCAACTAGCGGCACACAAACTTCAATCTAGATTGCCATGCCGTCTTATGGGTGTAGCTCACCGTTATTTAGCGGATAACCGGCACGGTAAGGCTGGATAAAGCCTGCTGACCGCAGCCCCAGATATTCCCGTCCGGTAACGCAAATGACTTTCCCTGCGCCACTGCGAACTTTGTCCGCGTTCTTTTTCGGCGCAGAGGTCGTAGTCGCGGATATGGACGGGCTTGACGAGCATGGTCAGCGACGAATTCGCGCGGCGCAGATCGCCACCGCGGTCGAACTCGTCCCGATGTCGATGTCGATCAATATTCTGAACGCGCTGA
Source organism: uncultured Hyphomicrobiales bacterium (assembly GCA_903839845.1). GTDB lineage: Bacteria > Pseudomonadota > Alphaproteobacteria > Rhizobiales > Xanthobacteraceae > Pseudolabrys. The sequence continues at coordinate 16,872 of CAIMEA010000024.1, read as the reverse complement.
TCGTCGTTTTTGTATCTAGAGACGCAGCGCCGTTACAGTTCCTGATCCCCTGGGCATTGATGGTCGTGTTGGCGGTCGGGGTCAGCTTGTGGTCGTGGTGGCGGTCGCGCCATAAAAAGATCACCGGGGCGTCGGCGCGTTCCATCAGGCGCATGGTTTGGCACTCGGGGCTGCTCGGGGCGACGTGGGGCATCCTGCCGCTGGTGTTGTTTCCCAGCGCCGGTTTACCGCATCAAATGATCATTGCCTGTCTGACGACGGGCATGATATCCGGCGGCGCTTTCGGTCTTTCGACGGTGCCAAGGGCCGGCCTTATTTACACCTGGTCGATCGTGCTCGGCGCGGAACTCAGTCTGCTGCTGACGGAAGAGGCGGCTTATGTCCCTTTCGCGATACTAATGCCTCTTTATGCGGTGTTCCTGTCGCGAAACCTAGTCGCGCATGGGAACCTGTTTGTCAGTCACTTACGCGATCAATTTAAACTGCAGGCGCAAGGCGACCTGATCACGCTCCTGCTCAACGATTTCCAGGAAAACGCCAGCGACTGGCTGTGGGAGGCAGACGCCTCCGGCGCTCTAACCCATGTGTCGGACCGGTTCGCCGAAGCGGCGAAGAAATCGCCAGAGGCCATGGACGGCGTTGGATTCGGCGTTCTGATCGGCGGCGAATTCGAATTCCACCCGCCGCAGCTCGTCGAGATCGTCAATCATATGACCTGGCGGACTCCGTTCCGCGACATCGTCGTGCCCTATTACGCCGGTGAAGAGCAGCACTTCTGGCTGCTGTCGGGCAAGCCGGCCTTCGACAATGCGGGCAAGTTCATCGGCTATCACGGCGTCGGCGCCGACATCACGGAAAAGCGGCAGGCTGAGGAACGCATCACCCATCTGGCCTATGGCGATCCGCTCACCGGCCTGCCGAATCGCATGGCGTTTTGCGAGCAGGTCGATCGCGTCCTGGCAACCGCCCGCGAGAAGGGTCAGTCGGCGGCGCTGCTGTGCCTCGATCTCGATCAGTTCAAATCGATCAACGATACGCTCGGCCATGCGGTCGGCGACGCGCTACTGGCGAGCGTCGGCAAACGCATCAGGGCCTGCGCCCGCGACCGCGATATCGTCGCCCGTCTCGGCGGCGACGAGTTCGCGATATTGCAGATCAATCCGGCTTTGCCGAACGACACGATGATGCTGGCGCATCAGGTCCTCGAGGCGTTTAGGGAGCCGTTCAAGCTCGACCATGGCGAATTGGCGATCAGCACCAGCACAAGCATCGGTATCGCCATCGTGCCCGCCGACGGCTGGAAGATCGACAGCCTGTTGAAGAAAGCGGATATGGCCCTCTACGCGTCCAAGGCCGAGGGCGCGGGCAGTTACCGTTTCTTCGAAGTCGAGATGGAAGTCGGTGCGCACCGCCGCCGGGCGATCGAGGACGGCCTGCGCTCGGCGGTGAAGAACGGCGAGATGCAGGTGGCCTATCAGCCGCTCGTTGACCTGCGCAGTTGGTCGCTCGCCGGTTGCGAGGCGCTGGCGCGCTGGAAGTCGCCGGAATGGGGCTTCGTGTCTCCGGCCGAGTTCATCCCGGTCGCCGAGGCCTGTGGCATGATCGATGAAATCGGCGAATGGGTGCTGCGCGAGGCGGTCAAGGAAGCACTGCGTTGGCCGGACGACACCGTTGTCGCGGTCAACCTGTCGCCGGCGCAATTCAAGAACCAGAAGCTGCTATCGACGGTGGTGGCGGCGCTTGCCGAAAGCGGACTTCCGGCGCACCGTCTCGAGTTGGAAGTAACCGAAACCGTTTTTGTCGATAGCGGCGACGGACCGCTGCAAATGTTGCAGAACCTGCGAACGTTGGGCGTTCGCACCTCGCTCGACGATTTCGGCACCGGCTATTCGTCGTTGAGCTATCTGCGGCGTTTTCCTTTCGACAAGATCAAGATCGACAAGTCATTTATCGACGACGTCGCGGCGCGCGACGAGAGTCTGGCGATCATCCGCGCCATCGTCGCGCTCGCCAATGCGCTCGGCATGTCGACGACGGCGGAGGGCGTCGAGTCGACCGCCCAGGTGGCCAGGCTGCGCGACGCTGGCTGCACGCAAATTCAGGGCTATGTGTTTTCGCCGCCGCGCGCGGCCACCGATATTCTCGAGATGTTCGCGCCGCGTTTGGCGGCCACGCGGGCCAGCGGTGCAGCCTAGCGAACGGCGAGGCCAAGGCCCGGCTTGAGAAGGCCTACTTTCGGAAACTTGAAAACATGTTTTGCAGGCCCGCGGCTTTCGCGGCCTGTAGTTCGACACCGGTTCCCCGCTCCAGCCTGGCGGCGCAGTCGACCATATTGATCGACACGGTATTTCCGGTGTGGTTGTCGAACTGGTGTTCTTCGCAAAGCCGATCGGACGAGAGAAACAGGATCGAACCGACGCGGCGCGCCTCTATCTCCGCCTGGATGCGGCGCGCGACCGTGGCTTCGTCGACGGGGGGGCCTGTCAACCGAATGTCGCCGACAACGTTATAGAGCGCCGCAAGGGCGGCGGCTACGACCGCGGTGGCGACAACGAGGCGCAAGCCGTCGCGTCGCAGCGACCAAACGGCGCGGCGCGGCGTCGGCCTTTTCATCAGCCCGAGGCCGCTATGGGCCAGCAAAATGGCTCTGACACGGTTCATTGTCCAGCTATAGGCCGCGCCGCTGGAGAAACGCTGAAGGATGCCGTTCAAAATTTATCGATTTGCCGGGCCGCCGGTCCGGCCGGAGGGGCGCGCGGCCGGCTTCCAATTCGCCCCGGCCATACCTACATCGAGCCTCGCCGACATTCTTGACCGGGATAACGATCATGCTCGATTTCACGTCGCCTTCCGCAGCGGAAGGCGCGGACGACGCCTCGACGCCGCTTCCGTCCGATACCGAAATTCTGGATGCTTACTCGCACGCGGTGACCTCCGTCGTCGACGCCGTGGGACCCGCTGTGCTGCGCGTGGAAACCTATGGCCGGGCCGGCAAGCCGTCCGGTTCCGGCTCCGGCGTGGCGATCACGCCGGACGGGCTTGTGCTGACCAATGCGCATGTTGTTGAAGGCGCCCGGGCGGTGCGGCTGATGGATGCCGAAGGCCGGTTCATGGAAGCGCGCATGCTCGGCGTCGATGCCGACACCGATCTGGCGCTGCTGCGCGCGGGCGCGGCGCGCGACCTGCCGCATGCCGCCCTGGGCGATTCCAAGGCGCTGCGGCGCGGCCAACTGGTGGTCGCCATCGGCAATCCGCTCGGCTTTGAATCGACTGTCACCGCCGGCGTCATCTCGGCGCTCGGCCGTTCACTGCGGGCGCGCAACGGCAGGCTGATTGAGGATGTGATCCAGACCGACGCGGCGCTCAATCCCGGCAATTCCGGCGGACCTTTGGTGTCGTCGCGTGGCGAAGTGATCGGCATCAACACCGCCGTCATTCGCGGCGCGCAAGGGATATGTTTCGCGGTCGCCGCCAATACCGCGCAATTTGTGCTGAGCGAATTGATCCAGCACGGCCGCGTGCGGCGCGGCTATATCGGCGTGTCCGGTCAGACCGCGCCGGTGCCGCGCCGGCACGCGCTCAATGCCGGTATCGACAATGCGTCGGGTGCGATGATTTCGGCGCTGGAGCCGGACGGTCCGGCGGCGCGGGCAGGGCTGATGAGCCTCGACACCATTGTGCGGGTCGACGGCCACGGCGTCACCGGCGTCGACGATCTGATCCGGCTTTTGAACCACGAGCGGATCGGCCGCGATCTGGACATCGAAGCGCTGCGGCGGGGCACCTTGCGTGTCTTCACGGTGCGGCCGCAGGAGCGGCCGGCGCCGAAGAAGGCGGCGTAAGCGAACCGGCCGCTTATTCTTCCGGTTCGGCGTCGGCAGCCGGCGCTGCGGCGGCCGGCTTCTTTGCCGCCGCCGGTGTCTTCTTCATCGCCTGCTTGCGCGCGGCCGGCTCGTAATTGGCGTTCGCCATGCACTTCTTGATGAAGGCATCGCGCTTGGCGCCGTCGAGATTGTCATGCTCGGCGCCGAATTTGCAGGTTTCCATCTTCTCGGCCTGCGTCGCCGCGACCGCGGGCGCGGCCACGAACAACAGCGGCAGCAAAGAGATGAGTGCATGGGATGCTCGCATCGACGTGGCTCCTGTACGGATTTTGAAACGCCTATCTAGCACGTTTTGTGACGCGCTTCGGCGGCTGGTTGGGGCAAAGGTTAAGAACGAAAATGCGCGGCCGGACCGCTGTATGAGGCGTTTTGGCCGCGCATGATCGTATTCGTCGGGTCGCGATTTAGCTGTTGTCGCCCAGCAGACGCTTGCCCCACCAGCCGCGTTTGGGCTGGGCGGGCTCGTCGGCCGCGGTCGATACCACCACGGGCTGCGGCAGGGTCGGCGCCGGCGCCGGGGCGCTGCCGGACGCCATGGGCGCCGGTTCGCGGATGGTCGAGCGCCGACGCGGCGGTTCCTGCGCTAGCGCCGGGGCTTCCGGCGCGGGCTGCTCAGGTACCGGCCGGCGCTGCTCGGCAAGCGCGGCGTAAACCGGCGCGCTGACCGGGCGATCGTGCGTTTGGCCGTTGGCCTGGTCGTTGTGTGCTGCGAATCCAGGCTCGCCGCCTTCCGTTGCAAAACCGGCGTCCTGACCTTCCGGAAGACCGTTGCCATTACCGGACTGGCCCGGGGCGTCGCCGTCGCGGTGACGGTTGCGACGCCCGCCACGGCGGCCGCGGCGGCGGCGACGACGCAGTTCGTCTCCGCCTTCGGCGCCCGGCGCGCCTTCGGCGCGTTGCGGACGATCGGCATTGTCTTCCTCAGGCGAGCCGCCGTCGTGATCTTCGTGCGCCACCGCGTGTTCGGCGACAGTGTCGCGCGGCGCTTGTTCGCGCGCCTCACGCGGCGGACCTTCACGGCCCGAACCTTCGCGGGGCGAACCTTCACGTCCTTCGCCACGGCCGCGACCACGGCCGCGCCGGCGCTTGCGGCGCGGGCCGCCATCGCGTTCGCCGCCGTCGCCTTGCGCTTCGTTATCGTCGCCGGCGTCTTCGGTCTCGATGACCTCGATCGAGGAGGGCGCCGCGATCATTTCCTCGCCGTCGTCCTCGGCCTCGTCTTCCTCGGGCTCGACGTAATCGTCTTCCTCGAAGGTGGTCGGCATCGGCGGGGCGGCGGCGGCGATGGCCTTGGCCGCTTCCGGCGTATGCATCTGTTCGCCGCGTTCGACGATGTAGGACACCTGGGCGCTGACGGTGGTGTCGGCCGAGATGGTGATGGTGATGTGGAAACGCTCTTCCAGCGCGCGCAGATGGGCGCGCTTGTGGTTGAGCACATAGAGCGCGACTTCCGAGCGGGTGCGCACGATCAGATTATGCGTCGCGCCCTTGTTCAACGTGTCCTCGATGGCGCGCAGTAATTGCAGCGCGACCGACGACACCGAGCGAACATGGCCGAGGCCGCCGCAGGTCGGGCACTTTTCGGTCGAGCTTTCCAGCACCGAGGTGCGGATGCGCTGACGCGACATTTCCAGAAGGCCGAAATGCGAGATGCGGCCGACCTGAATGCGGGCGCGGTCATGCTTGAGCGCATCTTTCATGCGCCGCTCGACCATGCGGTTGTTGCGGCCTTCGTCCATGTCGATGAAGTCGATGACGACGAGGCCAGCGAGATCGCGCAGGCGCAACTGGCGGGCGACTTCGTCGGCCGCTTCGCAGTTGGTTTTCAGCGCGGTGTCTTCGATGTGATGCTCGCGTGTTGCGCGGCCCGAGTTCACGTCGATGGCGACCAGGGCTTCGGTCTGGTTGATGACGATATAGCCGCCGGAGCGCAACTGCACCGTCGGCTGGAACATGGCGTCAAGCTGGGTTTCGATGCCGTAGCGCGTGAACAAAGGCTGCGCGTCGTTGTAGAGCTTCACGTTCTTGGCGTGGCTCGGCATCAGCATGCGCATGAAATCGCGCGCTTCCTTGTAGCCGGCTTCGCCCGCGACGATGATTTCCTCGATGTCCTTGGAGTACAGATCGCGGATCGAGCGCTTGGTCAGCGAACCTTCCTCGTAGACGAGCTTCGGCGCCATCGACTTGAGCGTCAGATCGCGGACGGTTTCCCAGAGGCGCAGGAGATACTCGAAGTCGCGCTTCACCTCGGTCTTGGTGCGCGACGCACCGGCGGTGCGTAGGATGACGCCCATGCCTTCCGGCACTTCCAGTTCCTGAGCGATTTCCTTGAGGCGCGAGCGGTCTTCGCCCGAGGTGATCTTGCGGGAGATGCCGCCGCCACGCGCGGTGTTCGGCATCAGCACCGAATAGCGGCCGGCAAGCGAAAGATAAGTGGTGAGCGCGGCGCCCTTGGAGCCGCGTTCTTCCTTGACCACCTGCACCAGCATGACCTGGCGGCGCTTGATGACTTCCTGGATTTTGTAGTTGCGGCGGAAGCGCGGCGCGCGCTCCTGCGCTTCCTCGAGCGCGTCGGCGCCACCGACCGATTCAACGTGTTCGTCTTCGTGGTGGTCGTCGTCGTGATGATCCTCGCCGTTTGGCGCGGTCGGCGCATCGGCGCCGGCTTCGGTGACGGCGGCGGGCGCATGATCGTGATCGTCGTGTTGATCGTGATCGGCATGGTCATGGTCGCCATGATCGTCATGGTGATGATCGTGCTCGGCCTCGTGCGCGGCTGCTGCGCGGGCGGCGGCTTCGTCGGCCAGATGCGCGGGCGGCAACTCGATGTCGCCGGCAGGTGCTTCATAGGCTTCGCGCGCTTCGTCGCGGGCATCCGGATCGACGGTCGCGATCGGAGCGGCGGCCGCGGCAACGTCCGCCGCGCTCTCGTGATGCGATCTGGCATCGTCGGTCGGCAGCGACGGTTCGGATGTCGGCTGCGCCGTCTCGTGCGAATAAGGCTGTGCGATCGCTTCCGGGTGATCCGGCGGCAGGCCGCCAAGCGCACCTTCGCCGGGCGTGAGGTCGTGGTGCGGCTGATCGCTCGGCGCCGCGTCGGCCGCCATCGGCTCCGAGCGGGACGGATCGCGCTGGCGATCGGCGCCAGAGCGGCGATGCCGGTTACGGCCGCCACGGCCGCCGCCGCCATTGCCATTGCCGCGAGCCGAGCGGTTGTCGGCCTCGACGTCGGCGGCTTTCGCGTCGCGCTCTTCCTGCGCGATCAAAGCCTGCCGGTCGGCGACCGGGATTTGGTAATAATCGGGATGGATTTCCGAGAAGGCCAGGAAGCCGTGCCGGTTGCCGCCGTAATCGACGAAGGCCGCCTGCAACGAGGGCTCTACGCGGGTGACTTTGGCGAGGTAGATATTGCCGCGAAGCTGTTTGCGGTTAGCGGATTCGAAGTCGAATTCTTCGACCCGGTTGCCGCGCAGGACCACGACCCGTGTCTCTTCCGGGTGGGTGGCGTCGATGAGCATTTTGTCGGGCATTGGATAATCTCACTGAGGCGTACCCGCCGGCGTGCTTGCACGTCGAAAACGGCGCAAAGCGGCGCAATGGGGAGGTAGCCTGATGGGGTTTAGGGGAAAGGGGCGCGTTTTCACGCGAATTCGGGGCCCATTCCACGGCAGCATGGTCCATAGCAACACGCGCAGTCACGAGAGCGTCGCGAAAGCGTGGGACCTTAAATTGCCTTTGCTGCGAACTTGGCAGCATGAATGGTTCGACCCGTAGCGCTGCGGCTGCGCCAAAAGCAGCGCCGCCGAGGTTTAGTCATCGCCAACGGTCAGAACGCGCAAGGCCAGAGTGGCCAGACGCTGATCCGGGTGTCCTTACAAGGGTTTCGGCTCGCTTCGCCGTCCGTTCGGCCCGCCTCCTCGGGGGGCCGATCCTGGACTGGCGGGCCGGGGGCCCGAACGCGGCACAACCGGAACTAAAACCGTCAGCCCTTTCTATGTACGGCTGGATTCCAGTAATAGCAAGGAAGGGTTTGGGGGCGGGCCGCCCAAGAATGGGGTCGGAACCTCACACAGACCTGCAGATTTCGCCGATTCATCAACTTCCATTAACCGAACCGGTCCGTAATAGGCTAAAAGCACCCCGAAAGGGTTGGATTCGGTGACACAACGGACGATCAGGGGCTTAGGGACCGCCATTGGCTGCGCCTTGTTGGGCGCCGTCTCGGTTGGCTCTGCCGTTTCGCCCGCATCCGCCGCCGAGCGCGGCGCGGTGGCGCAGAAGGCCATGGCGGAGGCCATCGACCGGCTGCCGGCGATCACTGCCGTGCGCATCGGCGGTTCGGAAACCCAAACCCGCTTCATCATGGACCTGACCGCCAAGATCGATGTCGCCGCGTTCGCGCTGGCCAATCCGTATCGCGTGGTCGTCGACCTGCCGCAGGTGGCGTTCAAGTTGCCAGATCAGGCCGGCGAGCAGGGCCGCGGCCTGGTCAAGGCGTTCCGTTATGGCCTCATCATGCAGGGCGGCTCGCGCATCGTGCTCGATACCAAGGGCCCGGTGACCATCGACCGCGCTTTCGTGCTCCCGGCCGAAGGCGGCCAGCCGGCGCGGCTGGTCATCGACCTGTCGGCGACCGACAAAGCCAGTTTCCAGCGCACATTGTCGCTCGAGACGCGCGCGCCACGCAGCGCCGACGTCAATAAAAGCGAGGCGCCGCCGGCGACCGGCGACAGCCGGCCGCTGATCGTGCTCGATCCCGGCCATGGCGGCATCGACAATGGCGCCAAAGCGGCGAGCGGCGAACTGGAGAAAGATGTCGTGCTGCAATTCGCACAGACCTTGCGCCAGTTGCTCGAACGCAGCGGCAAATATCGCGTGGCGATGACGCGCTCGGACGATACGTTCGTTGCGCTCACCGAGCGGGTCAAGTTCAGCCGGTCGCAAGGCGCGGCGCTTTTCGTCTCGATCCACGCCGACGCCATCCCGAAGAGCGAGGGCCAGGCCGAGGGCGCGACTGTCTATACGTTGTCGGAAAATGCCTCGGACGCCGAGGCCGCGCGGCTGGCCGAGGCCGAGAACCGCGCCGACGCCATCGCCGGCGTCGATCTGACGGCGGAACCCGACGACGTCGCCAATATTCTGGTCGATCTGGCGCAGCGCGAGACCAAGACCTATTCGACGCAATTCGCCCGCAACGTGGTCGGCGAACTCAAAAGCACCGCGCGGCTGCACAAAAATCCGATGAAGGCGGCCGGGTTCAAGGTGCTGACCGCGCCGGACGTGCCGTCCGTGCTGGTCGAACTCGGCTATATGTCGACCAAGGACGACCTCAAGCTTTTGACCTCGGCGGCCTGGCAGGCCAAGACCGCCACGGCTTTGTCGCAGGCGGTCGATAGCTTCTTTGCGCCGCGGCTGGCGCGTGGCAATGCGGGCCGGAGCAACTGATGGACATAGCGGTGGATTTGTGGCCTCAGTTTCAACATAAAACCAAGCGACCAGAGTGGCTTGTCGGATTTTTTGGCGGTTTTGCCCGGCGTCGGCCGGCCTGCCTGCCGGCCGGGGAAAGAAGCGGGACTATTCGCTCATGAAGTTGATACTGCGCTTCCTCGGCTTCCTTTTCACGGTGGGCACGATCCTGTTCGTGGTCGGCGTCGCGGCTGTGTCCGGCCTGCTGTGGCATTTCTCCAAGGACCTGCCGGACTATTCGCAGTTGCAGGACTACGAGCCGCCGGTGATGACGCGCGTGCACGCCGGCGATGGCTCGCTGGTCGCCGAATATGCGCGCGAGCGCCGGCTTTACGTGCCGATCCAGGCGGTGCCGAAGCAGGTGATCAACGGCTTTCTCGCCGCCGAGGACAAGAATTTCTACGAGCATGGCGGGCTTGATTTCACCGGCATCGCGCGCGCCGGCGTCAATCTCATTCAGAACTTCGGTTCCGGCCGGCGTCCGCAGGGCGCCTCCACCATCACGCAGCAGGTCGCCAAGAACTTCCTGTTGACCAACGAGGTGTCCTACACGCGCAAGATCAAGGAAGCGCTGTTGGCGCTGAAGATCGAGCGCACCTATTCGAAGGACAAGATCCTCGAACTGTATCTCAACGAAATCTATCTCGGCCTCGGCGCTTACGGCATCGCCGCTGCGTCGCTGGTTTATTTCGACAAGGCGGTCAACGAACTAACGATTCAGGAAATCGCCTATCTCGCCACGCTGCCAAAAGCGCCGAACAATTATCACCCGTTTCGTTTCCGTGAGCGCGCGCTTGAGCGGCGCAACTGGGTGATCGACCGCATGGCGGAGTCCGGCTTCATCAAGACCGCCGAAGCGGAGAAAGCCAAGCGCACGGGCTTAGGCGTGGTGCAGAAGCAGACTGCGCAGCAGCATACGTTCGCGGCCGAATATTTCGCCGAGGAAGTGCGCCGCGAACTCTACGAGCGCTATGGCGAAAAGAAGTTGTACGAAGGCGGGCTGTCGGTGCGCACCACGCTCGATCCGAAAATGCAATTGATCGCCCGCAAGTCGCTGATCGATGGACTGGTCAAGTACGACGAGGCGCATGGCTGGCGCGGCGCGGTGAAGCAGATCGATATTTCCGGCGACTGGGGCGTCAAGCTTGCCGAGGTCAAGGCGCTCAACGACGTGTCGCCGTGGCGGCTGTCGGTGGTTCTCGAAGTCAACGATCAGTCGGCGCGCATCGGCTTGCAGCCCGGCCGCGATCCGACCGGCTATGTCGGCAAGGACCGCGACATCGGCATCCTGCCGCTCGACGGCGTGAAGTGGGCGCGGGTTTCCGGCAAGACGCCGACCAAGGTCGCGCAGGTGCTCAATCCCGGCGACGTAGTTTACGTCGAAGCGGCCGAGAAAGGCGCCGGCCAGTATCGCCTGCGTCAGGTGCCGGAAATTTCCGGCGGCATGGTGGTGCAGGATCCGTGGACCGGCCGCGTGCTGGCGATGGTCGGCGGCTTCTCCTACGACCAGAGTCAATTCAACCGCGCGACGCAGGCTTTGCGCCAGCCCGGCTCGTCGTTCAAGCCGATCGTTTACGCCGCGGCGCTCGACAATGGCTATACGCCGTCATCTCTGGTGCTCGACGCGCCGATCGAACTCGACCAAGGTCCGGGCCTCGGCGTGTGGAAGCCGGAAAACTACGAGAACAATTTCTTCGGGCCGTCGACCTTGCGCTTCGGCATCGAGCATTCGCGCAACGTGATGACGGTGCGGCTGGCGCAGGATGTCGGCATGCCGTTGATCGCGGAATATGCCAAGCGTTTCGGCGTCTATGACAGCCTGCCGCCTTATCTGTCGTTCTCGTTAGGGGCCGGCGAAACCTCGCTGCTGCGCATGGTCACCGCTTACGCCATGTTCGACAATGGCGGCCGGCGCGTGAAGCCGACCTTGGTCGACCGCATTCAGGATCGCTACGGGCACACGGTCTATCGGCACGACGAACGCGAGTGCATGGGCTGCGACGCCAAGAAGTGGGAGAACCAGCCCGAGCCGTCGCTGATCGACCGACGCGAGCAGGTCATCGATCCGATGACCGCCTACCAGATCACGTCGATGATGGAAGGCGTCGTGTTGCGCGGGACCGCCGCCGGCGCCGGTTTCCAGAAGGAAGTCGGCAAGCCGGTCGCCGGCAAAACCGGCACCACCAACGATTACAAGGATGCCTGGTTCATCGGCTTCACGCCGGACGTCGTGGTCGGCGTCTATTTCGGTTACGACAAGCCGCGCACGCTCGGCCGCGGCGAAACGGGTGGCGCGCTGGCCGCGCCGGTGGTGAAGAACTTCATGAAGGCGGCGCTCGCTGACAAACCGGCGGCGCCGTTCCGCGTGCCGCCGGGCATCAAGCTGATCCGCATCGATCCGAAGACCGGCATGCGCGCCGGGCCGGATACCGCCAAGGCGATCCTGGAGGCCTTCAAGCCCGGCACCGCGCCGCCGGACAGCTATTCGGTGATCGGCTTCGACAACGGGCAAGGTGGCAATTTTGGCGGCGGCAGCGCTCCAGCGGCGTTCGGCCAAAGCGTGTCGCCGGAATCCGGCCGCGCCGTGCGTTCGGGCACCGGCGGGCTGTATTGAACAAGAGCCCCGGCCGATTGACGAAGGTTGCGCTTGTCGGCTTGCGCCGTTAAATCCCCTCGACACCGATTCAGACAGCGCCGCTCCGGCGGCATGGATTAAGACGATGCGCGCCGAAACACAGAACCTCGTTGAAGACATCAAGCAGTCAGTCGGGCTGCTGAGGAGGCATCTTTGACGTCGATACTGCGACGCGCCGCCTCGCCGAACTGAACAAATTCGCCGAAGACCCCGCTTTCTGGAACGACCAGGCCAAGGCGCAGCGCACTATGCGCGAGCGCGACGCACTGGAGGACCAGCTCAAGGCCATTGGCCGCATCCAGCAGGACCTCGACGACCAGCTGATGCTGATCGAACTCGGCGAATCCGAGAAGGACACCGCCACCGTCGGCGAGGCCGAAAACGCCCTCAAGGGCCTGCGCGCCGAAGTGGCGCGGCGCGAGCTGGAGGCTTTGCTGTCGGGCGAGGCCGACGCCAATGACTGCTATCTCGAAGTCCATGCCGGTTCCGGCGGCACCGAAAGCCAGGACTGGGCCGAGATGCTGATGCGCATGTATGTGCGCTGGGCCGAGAAGAAGGGCTATAAGGTCGAGTGGATCGAAGAGAGTGAAGGCGAGGGCGCCGGCATCAAGTCGGCGACCGTGCAGATCAAGGGCCATAACGCCTATGGCTGGCTGAAAAGCGAGAACGGCGTGCATCGCCTGGTGCGCATTTCGCCGTTCGACGCCAATGCGCGACGGCACACGTCATTTGCCAGCGTCGTCGTCTTTCCGGTGATCGACGACCGCATCAAGATCGAGATCAACGAGAACGATGTGCGCACCGACGTGATGCGTTCGTCAGGCGCCGGCGGCCAGCACGTCAACAAGACCGAGTCGGCGGTGCGCCTGACGCATATCCCGACAAACACGGTGGTGAAGTGCCAGCAGGACCGTTCGCAACATCGCAACCGGGCGATGGCCTGGGACATGCTGCGCGCTAAATTGTTCGAGGCGGAGGTTAAACGGCGCGAGGACAAGGCGGTCGCCGCGCAGGACGCCAAGACCGACATCGCCTGGGGCCACCAGATCCGCTCTTATGTCTTGAACCCGTACCAGATGGTCAAGGACCTGCGCACCGGCGTGTCGACCTCGGACAGCGAAGGCGTGCTCAACGGCGACCTCGACCCGTTCATGCAGGCCGCGCTGGCTCAGAAGGCCTTCGGCGGCGGGCCGGAGAGCGTCGAGGATGTGGAGTAGGGCTAGCGCCCGTACCTATAAAGCGGGCCCCATGTCTGCTTCAACCGCAAGAGCGGACCTACAGCGTTGGTTTATCAACGTCCGGTAAGCGCCATTCGCGTGCGAAGCACCGCAGAAAAGTGGCGAGTTATTCGATCAAACCATCGACCTTGGTGGAATCTTCAAGTCTCGACAACTTGAACTGGTTTGGAGTTCATCCCAGTGAACCGATAATATGATCTCTTAAGCGCCCTGCCGGGAGAGACAATCGTTCCCTCTGTAGGAGCGCAATCTCGGTATCCTTCAAATCCGGTAGCGGCTTGCCATCAATTATATGCAAATCGGGCGGAACCATATCCTTGGGTAATACCGTCATCCCCAAGCCTGCCTTCACGGCGGCCAAAGATCCCGCGAGTGATCCGCAAGTATAGGCAATGCGCCAGGGGCGCCGTGCGCGATCCAAAGCCTCGGTTGCTCTCTTTCGATACACGCAAGGGGCTGGTGATACCACCAACGGCAGCTGGCCTTCACTCGCCCAGAAATCGCGGTCGGCTCTTACCCAAACCAACGGCTCGCGCCAGACTCGTATGCCACCGGCATCCGATATCCGTTCGCGCTTGATGAGAGCCACATCAAAGGCTCCTTTGCGAAAGCGGTCCAGAAGATTGAGGGTGAGGTCGCATGTCACTTCGAGCGCGACAGCTGGATAAGCCTGGGCAAACCGCGCCAAGACGCTGGGCAGATGGCGCGTCGCAAAGTCTTCCGGCGTACCAAGCCGCACGACACCCTGCATGTGCGGTTCATTCACACGCGCAACTACCTCGTCATTCAGGTCGAGCAAGCGCCGTGCATGCCCCAGAAACATTTCCCCCTCCGACGTGAGTCGCACCGAACGCGGGGTTCTGTTGATCAGCTTCTGGCCAAGCGCATCCTCAAGCCGCTGAACTTGTAATGAGATCGTTGATTGCTGTCGCCTCAATGTCTCCGCCGCGCGCGTGAAATTTCCTACGCTGGCAATGGTCACGAAAGTGCGGACAAGATCGAGATCGAGATTCGTGAGAGGGCGCGGCATTGAAAGGCCTCATCATCAACTATTGCTATTATAGCGCTTAATATTATCAATTTTAACAATTATCAAGAGTCGCCTAATAGTGCCGCACGCTGGCTTCCATGCCGGTTTGAATGCAGCAGAAGGCGTTGGCGCGCCTCATCGATTGGCAGAGCGAAAGGATACCAGTGGCGATGACAGATCTTGCCTTCCAAAACCTCCTGTCCCCGATGGTCTTGTTCTTTGCTCTCGGACTACTGGCAGCATTCGCTCGCTCGGACCTGTCCGTTCCTGAGGCGATTGCCAAGCTCCTGGCTCTCTACCTGCTTTTGTCAATCGGCTTCCGCGGCGGGGCCGAAGTCGCTCATCATGGTCTGACGGTTCAGTTGGTTGCGACCGTAGGGGCCGGCATCCTCTTGTCATTCGTCATACCGTTCATTGCATTCGCCCTGTTACGGAAAACGACGAGTTTGAATGCGACCGATGCGGCGGCCGTCGCCGGACATTATGGTTCGATCTCGGCAGTCACATTCGTCGCAGTTACCGGGGTTCTGGTTCAGCTATCAATTACTTACGATGGCTATCTTGTTGCCGTCGCCGCTGCCATGGAAACACCCGCTATCTTTGCTGCGCTTCTGATCGCGCGGCGCATGACGGCACCGACGGATAGCGGTGCTAATGGCGACTTCATTCGAGAGATCGCATTCAACGGATCGATAGTCATCTTGCTTGGAGCCTTTGGCATCGGCGCTATCACAGGACAAAGCGGGATGAAGATATTGAAGCCCTTCATTCTCGATATGTTTCCTGGATTTCTCTGTCTTTTCTTGCTCGACATGGGACTTGTTGCCGGGCGTGGCCTTAAGCAGGGCTGGCGGTACATTTCTGTCCCTGTCGCCGCCTTTGCCATCATTATGCCTCTTATCGGTGGGGCGCTGGCCGCGGCACTCGCAATCTTGATCGGTCTTTCCGTCGGGAGCACGGCTGTACTAATTACGCTTGCTGCGTCCGCATCTTATATAGCGGTGCCAGCGGCTATGCGGCTTGCGTTGCCCGCGGCAAATCCAGCCATTGCACTGACGCTGTCGCTTGGAATCACCTTTCCATTCAACTTACTGATTGGGATTCCGCTCTACATCGCCGTGGCGGGCCGGATTGCGCACTGAGTTGACGCGATACAAATAGGACGAGTCATGAAAACCTATCCCAAGAAGCGCATCGATATCATTTTTGAAGCTCCACTCATGCAACGGATCATTGACCGGCTCGAACAGGCCAAAGTCTCTGGGTATTCGGTTATGCCGATTATTGCTGGGCGCGGGCATGATAGCTCTTGGACGGCTGATGGACAGATCAGCAACGCAACAAAAATGGTGTCAATCGTGTGCATCACCGACGCGTCAAAGGTTGATGACCTCCTCGATTCAGTCCTCGGCGCGATCTCCAATCAAATTGGTTTCGTTACGATTTCGGATGTCTCCGTGGTTCGTCCGGAACGATTTTGACTAATAAATCCATGCCAGTCGAAAACGGTCAATATCAAAACCACGCCGTTGCCTTCGCCACGATGCACGGCAAAGAGAAGGCTGTCGCGAGGGCATTCGCACGCCAGCTTGGGGCATCGATCAGAGTTCCGGCGGGCATCGATACGGACGCGTTAGGCACGTTCACCGGCGAAACCCCCAGGGCTGGAACGATGGTCGAAGCAGCGCGGGCCAAGGCATTGCTGGCAATGCAAGTCACTGGACTACGGTGCGGCCTTGGCAGCGAGGGAAGTTTTGGGCCGCATCCCCACATTCCATTTATCCCCTGCGACACCGAGCTTTTGCTGTTCGTAGATAAAATAAATGAAATCGAAATATGCGAGACGTTAGTGACGCATCGAACGAATTATCAGAGTTGCAAATGCCATGCTGGAGAAGACATTTCGGATTTCGTCAAATCCATAAAGTTTCCGGAGCATGCGGTCGTCGTCACACCCAGCGCGCCGACGACGAAGATACTGCCAGTCAAAGGGATTAATTCATCCGCCGACCTTTCCGAAGCAATCTTGAACGCATCTCATGCGTCTTCGGATCGGGCGGCTCGGATAGTGACGGACATGCGCGCTCACCTAAATCCAACCCGCATGGCTGTGATCAGGGCGCTCGCCAACCGACTGGCGCGTCGGCTGGCGACGCGTTGCCCTCAATGTAGCGCGCCGGGGTTTGGGGTTGTCGATATCGATAGAGGGCTGCCTTGTTGCTGGTGCGGCGAACCGACGCAATTGGCGATTGCTAAGGTCTTTCGTTGCGCAAAATGCACTTTTGAAAGGCGCGTTAAACTAAATAGCGCGCCGAAAACAGCTGATCCCGGAAGTTGCGAAAATTGCAACCCCTAGGAACTTCACGGGTTCTCGATAAATTATCCGATTAGGCTCATAAACGGAGGAATCGTCGTGAGCCAAAATATGCCTTGTTCGCTTTGATCTAAAAGGGAATGTTCACTAACGTATTCAATTTAGTATTCGGCCCGCTGTTTGTGAGTCCGCAGGCTTAGATATTCGCGCCGAGAATTCCGCTGCCGAGCCGCAAGCCGGCGCGCAGGAATTTCTGCGGATCGACCGCCTCGCCATTTATGCGCGTTTCATAATGCAGCTGCGGG
>CAIMEA010000023.1 GCA_903839845.1 uncultured Hyphomicrobiales bacterium | reverse complement strand
CGGATAGCGGTGGTCAGGATTTGAAAAGCCTGTTGGCAAATCTGTGGATAACCGGTGGATAACCTACGCTAATAAGCTCAAATAATTGAAGAATTTTTAGAATTCGCCGATTCAAATGCCGGCCCGTTGGTTTGCGGGGATTAACTTTCGCCTGTGGATTGCCGGTGCCGCGCCGGCCTGCCGGACGACGTCGGCGTTGGCATGATAGAAAGAGGCGCCATGAAACATCTCGCCGCGCTCTCGACCGCCCTCGTTTGCACCGCCGTCGCGCTGGCATTGCCCGCGCAGGCCGGCAGCTATCCGGTCGATGGCAAATGGGGCCAAAGCGCCAGCACTGAAAAAGGGCCGATCGACTGCGGCAAATTGCGCGTCATCGGCTTCAACGGCGACCAGCGCACCGACAGCAAAGGCGGCGTGCCGGCCTATCGCAACCGGACGGTCCAGTCCGCCGGCGCCGGGCAGTTCCGCGTGGTCGATGAGTTCACGACCGGGCAGATCCGCAACGCCAAGATGAACTACACCTTGCGCATGGTCGATGCCGACACGGCCGAGATGATAATGGAAAAAGGCGGCACCTTGCGCTTGCGGAAGTGCAAGTAGCGAAGTTCAAGTAATGAATCGTCATCCCCGCGAAGGCGGGGATCCAGCCCTTTGGGCCATTCAAGAAGAGCTGGATCGTCCGCCTACGCGGACGATGACAAATTCTCGCTAATTCCGCGCGATAATTTCGTATTCGCCGCGATGGACCGCCGCCGCTTCGGTTAGTCTGCCGCCCTTGCGGCGCAATGGCATTGTCGGGCGCCGGCGCTTGAGACAGCTATGACGGCGGCGGCGCAGCCGCGCAGTACCGATGCGAACGCCGCCGATGCGCGCGAAGGGTTCGCGCCAGCCGCCTTCATCGTCCGATATCAGTTGCGGCACGCCGAGCGCCCGGCTCCAGCTATTCCATTCGGCGAAGGCTTCGTCGGCCTCGTTCGACACGAACAAAGGCAGCGCCAGACCGGGATCCTTGTGTTCGAGCACGACCGCGACGGTCGGCAATGCGCCGTCGACGCCGGCGTCGAGCCTTATCGCAACACCGGTGAAGGCCGACAGCGGCATGTTGAGCGCCATGTGCATGCCGGCAACCGATCGCCGCAGCACCAGCCGCTTGGCAAACAGCTCAATATACCGGACCTGACCGTCGGCCGCCGCATCGCCCGCCTCGAAACTCAAGGGCAGGGCGAACGGGTCGAGCCGGGGTGGACGGCTCGACCCGGCGGAACATCCGCCACTTCGCATTTGACGCCTCAAACTCTCCCTCGCCAGGCTTATGTGCCCAGTCGATACGGGAGATGATGCGCGCGCGGGATCGAAAACCGCTTAAATTTCGCGGTTAATCGGCGTTAGCAATGCGCACTTCGTGCGCCATGATTGACGCGGCGTTGCCAACCATGATTGACGAGGTATTGATAAGCGCCGGCAAAATGTCGGCAATGGCGGTTGCGGCCGCCGCGCCACGACGCCATTTGGTAGGAATATCGCGCGACTCCGCTACACTGCGCCCGTCCCGCTGCCATGAAAGTTTTCAATTACCATGCTTGCTCCCGCCGCCTCCCTGTTCGACCAATCCGCCCTCACCGACCGCGCCGAGCGTCTCGTTAAAGCGGCGCTCGCCGCCGGCGCGGACTCCGCCGACGCGGTCGCCGTGCGCGGCCTGTCGCAGTCGATCGAGGTGCGCGACGGCGCGGTCGAGGAAAGCGAAAGTTCGGAAGGCGACGATCTCGGCCTGCGCGTTCTGGTCGGACGCCGCCAGGCGGTGGTATCCACCAACGACATGTCCGGCGACGGCTCCAAAGCCCTGGCCGAACGCGCGGTGGCGATGGCCCGCGTCGCCTCGGAAGATAAATATGCCGGGCTTGCCGACGCGAGCCAGCTGGCCACCTCGTTTCCCGAGCTCGATCTGATCGACCGCAACCTGCCGAGCGTGCAGCAACTGGAACAGCTGGCGCGCGCGGCTGAGGAATCAGGCCTCGCCGTCAAGGGCATCAGCAAATCGGGCGGCGCGTCGGCCTCGGCCGGCATTGGCGGCATGGTGCTCGTCACCAGCCACGGATTTCGCGGCGCCTATCTCGGCTCCAGCCACGGCCTGTCGATGACGGCGATCGCCGGCGAAGGCACCGGTATGGAGCGCGACTACGATTATTCGTCGGTGCGCCACGCGTCCGATCTCGAAGCGCCGGAAAAAATCGGCCGCACCGCCGGTGAGCGCGCCATCGAACGGCTCAATCCGCGCAAGGTGACGACGCGCAAGGTGCCGGTGGTGTTAGATCCGCGTGTCGCCAATTCGCTGGTGTCGCATCTGGCCAGCGCGGTCAACGGCGCGTCGATCGCACGCAAGACCAGCTTCCTGCGCGAGAAGATGGGCGCGAAATTGTTCGCCGCCGGCATCCGCATCATCGACGATCCGCATCGCTTGCGCGGCCTGCGCTCGCATCCGTTCGACGGCGAAGGCATCGCCGGCAAGAAGATCGCGCTGATCGATGACGGCGTGCTGATGTCGTGGATCCTCGATTGCGGCACCGCGCGCGAACTCGGCCTGGCGACAACGGGCCATGCCTCGCGCGGCGTCTCGTCGTCACCGTCGCCGAGCGCGTCGAACCTGCATCTGGAAGCGGGCACGATGACGCCGGCGGAACTCATCGCCGACATCAAGGATGGCTTCTACGTCACCGACCTGATCGGCTCGGGCGTCAACATGGTGACCGGCGACTACAGCCGCGGCGCGTCCGGTTTCTGGATCGAGAACGGCCAGCGCACTTACGCGGTGAGTGAAGTCACCATCGCCGGTCATCTCAACGATATTTTCAGCAGCATGACGCCGGCCAATGACCTCACCTTCAAATACGGCATCAATGCCCCGACCGTGCGACTGGAGGGCTTGACCGTTGCCGGGCAATGATCCGATCCAGATACGCGATGCGCTCGAGATCGTCATGCGCGAGGCCGGCGAACTGGCGCGGGTGACCTCGCGCGGCGAATTCAAACGCTGGACGAAGGGCGCCGACCATTCGCCGGTCAGCGAAGGCGACATCGCCGTCAACAATTTCCTGCGCGCGCGGCTCGGCGCACTGGCGCCGCACGCCGGATGGCTGTCGGAAGAGACCGAGGACGACGTTGCCGGCCGCGATGTGCAGCGCGCCTGGATCGTCGATCCGATCGACGGCACGCGCGCCTATATCGCCGGCAAGCCGGACTGGACGATTTCGGTGGCGCTGGTCGAAGCCGGCCGCCCGCTGGTCGCCGCGCTTTATGCGCCGGTGACCGAGGAGATGTTCCTGGCCGTGGCCGGCGCCGGCGCCACGCTCAATGGTGCGCCGATGACGGCGAATGCGGGCGCGGGCCTCGACGGCGCCAGACTGGCCGGGCCGAAGCGCTATCTCGACCGGATGGCCGAATTGTCGCCCGGTACCGTGCCACAGCCGAAGGTGCATTCGCTGGCACTAAGGCTGACCCGGGTCGCCCATGGCGGCCTCGATCTGGCCTTCGCTTCGCCCGGCAGCCATGACTGGGATCTTGCAGCCGCCGACCTTTTGGTGCACGAAGCCGGCGGTGCGATGACCGATCTGACCGGACGGCCGTTACGCTATAACCAGCCCCACACCGCGCATAACGCCCTGATTGCCGCCGGGGGCGCCCGGCATGTTACTATCATCGGCCTGATGCGCGACCGCCTGCCCGAGTTTGCTTAAGACTTAACGGGCGTCCTGTTAAACCTCGTTTCAAGTCCACCGCCGGGACTTCCACGAAGGATTAAGCTATGTCTCGACAAGCTTCGGCCGACAAGCCGGCCAAACAGCTGCTCCATCTCGTCATTGGCGGCGAACTGACCGACCTTTCCGGCACCGAATTCAAGGATCTCGACAAGGTCGAGATGGTCGGCGTTTATCCGAATTACGGCACCGCTTATGTCGCCTGGAAGGCAAAGGCGCAGCAGACCGTCGACAACGCCCATATGCGCTATTTCATCGTCCATCTGCACCGCCTGCTCGACCCGGATCATCCGGCGGCGAACAAGGATTAGCGCGGGCGAGCCCGGCCCCGGCTGGCGCAAGTCCGGACAAGATATCCGTTTGGAAAAATGCTAGCCCTGTCATTGATTCAGTCCGGAATGAAGCGGTTTAAAAGCGGGGCCCGATGTCACTACTGAAGCGGATCGTCGCCTCGCCTGCGTTCCTGTCGGCCGCCGGCTCGGTCGCGGCCAATTATCTGCGGCTGGTCTGGTATTCAAGCCGCCGGACGCTGGAACCGGCGGATTTCTACGAGATATTCGAGACGCCGGCGATCGTGGCGATGTGGCACGGCCAGCATTTCCTGACGCCCTTCATCAAGCGCGCCGAACCGAAGTACCGCGCCAAGGTGATCATCTCGCGCCATCGCGACGGCGAACTCAATGCCCGTGCCGCCGAGAAGCTCGGCATCGGCACCATTCGCGGCTCCGGCTCCCATAGCGGCGATTTCCATCGCAAGGGCGGCGCCACCGCCTTCACCGCGATGCTTCAGGCGCTAACGGAAGAATACAATGTCGCGCTGACCGCCGACGTACCGAAGGTGTCGCGCGTCGCCGGGCTGGGCATCGTCAAGCTGGCGCAGTATTCCGGCCGGCCGATTTATCCGATCGCGATCGCCTCGAGCCGCCGCATCGAACTGAAGAACTGGGACCGCACCGCGATCAATCTGCCGTTCGGCCGCATCGCCATGGTCGGCGGCGAGCCAATACGCGTGGCGCGCGATTGCGACGATGCGACTTTGGAAGCCAAGCGCGTCGCGGTCGAGCGTGAGATGAACCGGGTGACGGCGCGCGCCTATGCGATCGTCGACCGGACCGGGAACACCCCGCCGTGAGCGCTCGCCTCACCGGAGTATTGCGCGCCTACCGGCTGCTGGCGGCGGCGGCGGCGCCGTTGGCGCCGTTGCTGCTGGCGCGCCGCCTCAAGCGCGGCAAGGAGAATGGCGCAAGGCTCAACGAACGGCGCGGCGATAGCCGGACGGCACGGCCGCGCGGCGCGCTGGTCTGGCTGCACGCGGCCAGCGTCGGCGAACTGGCCAGCGCGCTGCCGCTGATCGATTGCATCGCGCAACGCAACGTCAAGGTTCTGGTCACCACCGGCACCGTGACGTCGAGCGAACTGGCCGAACAGCGCCTGCCGCCAGGCGTCATCCATCAGTTCATCCCGCTCGACGCGCCGCGCTTCATGCGCCGCTTTCTCCAATGCTGGCAGCCGGATCTGGCCCTGTTCGTCGAATCCGACCTGTGGCCGAACATGATGATCGAGACCTCGCGCCGCAACGTGCCGATGATCCTGATCAACGGGCGGCTGTCCGACAATTCGTTCCAGCGCTGGCGCCGTTTGCCGAAGACGATCGGCAACCTGTTGCAGCGTTTCGATCTGTGTCTTGCCGGATCGGCCGATGACGCCGCGCGGCTCACCGAACTGGGCGCGCCACGTGTGCTCACCAGCGGCAATCTCAAGCTCGACGTGCCGCCGCCGCCGGCCGATGCCGAAAAATTCGCCGAACTCAAAGCCGCCATCGGCGGCCGCCCTGTGATCGCGGCAACATCGACGCATGACGGCGAGGATGCCCTGATTGTCGAGGCGCATCGGCGGCTGCGGGCAAATTTCCCCGGCCTGCTGACGGTGATCGCGCCGCGTCACGCCGAGCGCGGCACGGCCATCGCGGCTATCGCGCAGGACGCCGGACTGACGCCGGCGTTGCGCTCGCTCGGTATGCTGCCCGGCACCGACACCGACATCTATGTCGCCGACACGATGGGCGAACTCGGCCTGGTCTACCGGCTGGCGCCGGTGGTTTTTGTCGGTGGCTCACTGGTGCGCCATGGCGGGCAAAATCCGATCGAGCCGGCCAAACTTGGCGCCGCCATCCTGCATGGCCCGCATGTGTGGAATTTCGCCGATATCTATCAGGCGCTCGACCAGGCGCAGGGCGCCGCCGAGGTTGCCGATGAGGACCGACTGACCGCCGCGCTGGCGGCGATGCTCGCCGATCCGCAGGCGCGCGCGCGCAGCGCCGAAGCCGCGCGCCGAACCGTCGACGCGCTCGGCGGCGCGCTTGGCCGCACCCTGCAATCGCTCGATCCCTATCTGATGCACCTGTTGCTGCCGCGGCGGGATAGCCATGCGTGAGCCGGCCTTCTGGTGGCGCGGCAAAGGCCTGGCGTCGGCCGCGCTGGCGCCGTGTGCGACGATCTATGGCGCGATCGCTGAAAGCCGCATGGCCAGGCACGGCACGCGCGCCGGGCTGCCGGTGCTGTGCGTCGGCAATTTCACGCTCGGCGGCGCCGGCAAGACGCCGACCGCGATGTGGCTCGCGGACCTGCTGCGCGCGGCCGGCGAGACACCGTTTTTCCTGACGCGCGGCTATGGCGGCAAAGTCACGCGGCCAAGGCTGGTCTATCCGGAGACCGATGCGGCGCGCGTCGTCGGCGACGAAGCACTCTTGCTAGCGCGGGTGGCGCCGACGGTTGTTGCGCGCAACCGTGTGCACGGCGCAGGCTTGGCCAAAGCCAGGGGCGCCAGCCTCGTCGTCATGGACGATGGCTTGCAGAATGCTTCCCTGGCCAAGGCTTTCACCATCGCGGTCATCGACGGCCGGCGCGGCATCGGCAATGCCTGCGTATTTCCGGCCGGTCCGCTACGCGCGCCTTTGGCCGCGCAACTCAGGCGTTGCGATGCGCTGCTGGTGATCGGCGACGACATCCGCGCGCGCGACGTCATCGCGCAAGCAGGCAGCACGCCGGTCTTTCACGGGCGGCTGGTGCCGGAGCCTGCCGCCGTGACCGCATTGCGCGCGCGCAAAGTGCTGGCCTTTGCCGGCATTGGCGATCCCGATAAATTCTTTGCTACCGTCGAGCGAGCCGGCATACCGATCGGCGCGCGGCGCGGCTATGCCGACCATCATCGCTACAGCGCCGAGGAAGCCGCCAAACTGGTGATGGCGGCCGAGCACGAATCGCTGACGCTGCTCACCACCGAGAAGGATCACGCCCGCATGTCTGGCGATCCGGCGCTGGCCGCGCTGGCCAGCCAGGCGAAAGTGCTGCCGGTGACGCTCGATGTCGAGGAGAGCGATGCGTTGCGCACGTTGGTGCTCGGCAGGTTGCGAGGCTAGCGGAGCGGTCAGCCTTTGCTCAGTTGCTTGTGCCGTTCCAGCACGGCCTCGGGCGAGGCATAGGCCTCCTGCAGATCGACGCTCCAGTATTTTAATTCGTCGAGAGCGATCGGTGCGCCGGTCACCGCGCAACGCACGAAGCCGCCGGGGCGCACGACGCGAAAGTCGCCGTCGAGATATTTGACCTCAGCCTCGCCGTTCGGCGGCAGGGAACGATCGAAGCGATTGAGCAAGTAAGCCTCCGTGACAACCCGGCGCAGGTGACCGTCAATGTAGTCCTTCGCAGCCGCGGGCGAAACCCTGTCTTGGGCGGTGGCCCCTCAACAGCTTCGGCTCCGCCGGCCATTGTTCGGCCGGCGGATTTCCGGCACGTTCGCCTGCCGGGAGTAAGCCAGTGCCGCCAAAGCCACCGTTTCACGCCGACCATGTCGGCAGTCTGTTGCGCCCGGCCGGGCTTATCGACCTGCGGCGGCGCGTGGCGCTCGGCCAATCCACGCAGAGCGAGCTGACCGCCGCCGAGAACGCGGCGATTGCCGAGGCGGCGGCGCTGCAACACCGCGTCGGTCTCAAATTGGCGACCGACGGCGAGTTCCGGCGGCGCTCGTATCACAGCTATTTCTACGGCCAACTCGGCGACCTGGCGCCGGACGCCATTGGCGGTGACGCCAACAACGTCGTCAGTCGCGGCGCGCAGCCAAAAGCCCGTATCGGCAGCAAGGTCAAATGGACGCAGCCGATTCACGTCGAGGATTACCGGCTGCTGCGCTCGGTTACCAAGGCCGTGCCGAAGCTGACCATACCCGGGCCCTGCGCCTTGCATTTTCGCGGCGGCGACGCCGCCGTCACCGCGACGGCTTACGATGATGTCGACGAATTCTGGGACGATATCGTCACGGCCTTTCGCAGCGAATTGAAAGCACTGGCGGCGGCCGGCTGCACTTATGTGCAAATCGACGAAACCGCCTTTGCCAAGTTCGGCGACCCCGATGTGCAGGCGGAACTTGCCGCACGCGGCGATGAATGGTCGGCCCTGATCGACCGCTACATCGACGTCACCAACCGGGTGCTGAAAGACCTCCCGGATACATTGCACATTGCGATGCATTTGTGCCGCGGCAACCGCGGCGGCCAGTGGCATTCGCAAGGCAGCTACGACGCGGTCGCTGAAAAGCTGTTCAGCGACCTGAACATCCCGACCTACTTTCTCGAGTATGACACGCCGCGCGCCGGCGATTTCTCGCCGCTGCGGTTTGTGCCCAAGGCCAAGACCATCGTGCTCGGCCTGGTCTCGACCAAATCCGGCGTGCTGGAAGAAAAAGACGACCTGCGCCGACGCGTCGGCGAAGCCGCGCACTATGTTGCGATGGAACACCTCGCGCTCAGTCCGCAATGCGGCTTTGCCAGCGTCGAAACCGGCAATCCCATTTCACCGGAGATGCAGGAGAAAAAGCTGCGCCTGGTGGTCGAGCTTGCGCAAGACCTGTGGGGCTCGGCATAACGAAACAAAGCAAACGGAGGAAACGATGTCGGCACGAAGGATCGTCTCGCTGGCGGCGCTGATCGGCGCCGTTTTCACCGGCCCGGCAATTGCCGCCGATACACTCAAGCTTGCCATCGGCCAGCGCGGCCTGTGGGATTCGGCCATCGCCGAATTTGGCATGGAGCGCGGCATCTTCAAAAAGCACGATCTCAACCTTGAGGTCTTCTACACCTCGAGCGGCGGCGAAACTTTGCAGGTCGTCATCGGCGGCAGCGCCGATATCGGCGTATCGGCCGACACGCTTGGCGTCATCGGCGCCTATGCCAAGGGCGCGCCGCTGCGGATCATCGCCGGTGAAGCCACCGGCACCGCCGAATATTATTTCGTGCGCACCGAGTCGCCGATCAAGAAACTGCAGGACGCGACCGCGGCCACCACCTTCGCCTATTCGACCAACGGTTCCGGCACCCACATCACGGCGCTGCGCTTCATGAAAGAACTCGGCTTCCAGGCCAAACTGGTCGCGACCGGTACCGTGCCGGCGACCTTCACGCAAGTGATGAGCGGTCAGGTCGATATCGGCTTTTCGACGCCGCCCTTCGGCCTCAACGAAGAGCAGCAGGGCAAGACACGCATTCTTGCGCTCGCCACCGATCTGGAGAGCATGCGCACGCAGACGGTGCGCGTCACCATCGCCAACGCCACGGATCTTGCCAAACGGCCCGACGTCTACAAACGCTTCATCGCCGCCTATGGGGAAACCATCGACTGGATGTATTCGTCCGATCCGGCGGTGTTCGACATGTACGCCAAATACGCGGCCATCACGCCGGCACTGGCGAAGACCGTGCGCGACAAATTCTATCCGAAAGCGATGCTCCAGCTGTCGCGCGTCGATGGCATGAAGGAAATGATGGAAGACGCAGTCGCGTTCAAATACATCCCCAAGCCGCTCGACCAGAAGCAACTCGATGAGTTGTTGCAGTTGCCGAAGCCATAATCGTCATGCCCGGCCTTGTGCCGGGCATCCACGTCTTGTTTGCAAAGTGAAAGGCAAGTCGTGGATGGCCGGGACATAGCCGTTCGAAGAACGGCGTTCTTCGAACACCTTTGCCCGGCCATGACGGATGGGGCTGCTAGCCGAACAAACTGCCCTGCCCACCCGATCCTTCGCCGCCGCTTTTGGCGCGCGGTTTGGGCTTGGGCAGTGCTTCCGCCAGGCGCGGTGGCGGTGCGGCCGCGCGCGGCGGACCGTCGCCATTGGCGGTCGCGGCGACGCGGCCATCGGCAAATTCAATGTACAGCCGCATGCCCGCGGCGACGCCCGCCGCCGCGCGCAACGGATGACCGTCGCCGTCGCGCACCAATGCAAAGCCGCGCTTGAGAACTTCGCGGTACGAGAAGGCCGAGAGCAGCCGTTCGGCGCGCTCGATGCGCACCTGATGCTGCTTCAGCAACGCAAACGTGGCGCGTCGCGACCGCTCGCCGAAAGCAATCACGCGCTCGCGATAACGCAGCAGACGCGCCTGATGCGCCTGCGCATTGGCCAGCAAACCCGTCTTGAGCCGCAGATTGAGATTGCCGTAAAGCACCTTGCGCCGCTCGATGGTGTTGCGCAGCAATTGCGGCGCTAGCCGCGTGGCGACGCGGGAATATTGCGTGTGGTGGACCTGTGCATTGGCGCGCAACGCACGCGGCAGACGCTCGGCCAAAGCGTCAAGTTGCTGGCGCGGCTCGGCCAGAATGTCCTTCGGCAGCGCCCGCGACAGCATGGCGAGCTCGCGGCGATGCCGTTCCAGGCCGCGCTGCCAACAAGCGTATTTTCGGCTGCCGAGCGCGTTGAGCGTAGATAGCAACTCGCTGCGCACCGGCACCGCCATTTCGGCCGCCGCCGTCGGCGTCGGCGCACGCCGGTCCGAGGCGAAATCGATCAGTGTGATGTCGGTCTCGTGGCCGACCGCGGAAATCAGCGGGATCATGCTGGCCGCCGCCGCGCGCACAACGATCTCCTCGTTGAACGACCACAGGTCTTCGAGCGAACCGCCGCCGCGCGCGACGATGATCAAATCCGGGCGCGGGATAGGCCCGCCCTCGGGCAGCGCATTGAAGCCGTCGATCGCGGCGGCGACCTCGCCGGCGGACGCCTCGCCCTGCACGCGCACCGGCCAGACCAGCACATGGCGCGGGAAACGGTCGGCGAGACGATGCAGAATGTCGCGGATGACAGCGCCGGTCGGTGACGTCACCACGCCGATCACTTCGGGCAGGAACGGAACAAGCTGCTTGCGCGCCTCGTCGAACAGGCCCTCGGCGGCGAGCTTCTTCTTGCGCTCCTCGAGCAGCTTCATCAGCGCGCCGACGCCGGCGGGCTCCAGGCTGTCGATGACGATCTGGTATTTCGACGAACCCGGGAACGTCGTCAGCTTGCCGGTGACGATGACGTCGAGGCCTTCCTCGGGCTTGACGCGCATGCGGGCGTAGTTGCCCTTCCAGATCACGCCTTCCAGCACCGCCCGGTCGTCCTTGAGGCGGAAATAGCAATGGCCGGAGGGCGAGGCGCCCTTGAAGCCGGAAATCTCGCCGCGCACCCGGACGTATCCATAGGCGTCCTCGACCGTGCGCTTGAGCGCCGCCGACAGCTCGGAGACGGTCCATTCCGCGATGTTAACGCGCGGCGACCCGGTATCGGGGCTCGCCTCATTGTCGCCAATGATTCTGCTGGGGCTCATGCGGCCATCGTATACGCCCTTGGCGGCGGTCGGGAAACCTCATCGACGCGCATCAACGGCTCGTCAACCCTTTTGTCCGATCTTATCCGCGGAGGTGCCAAGCATGATCAATCCGCACGAAAAAGAAGTCGAGAATATGGAAGTCCGGGTCCGCTGCCCGGAATGCCGGATGCATTTCCACGCCCGGGTCCACCGTGTGCTCCACCGCGACGGCATCACCTGCCCCAGTTGCGGCAACGACATGCAGTTTCACGGCATCGGGCATATCCACGAGCACGATACCGTGGCCGACTACATCCATCATATCGAGCAGCACACCGCGCGCCCCCATTTTTCGCCCCTGGATTGACGGCGCGCCCGATCACCTGTCGACAAGCCTGCCGATCCCCCTTGTTCTCGTCGGGTCGGCCCGCTAACCCACAGTCTTAGGGAGCGGGCGAACCATGAACATCCTCATTCTCGGTTCCGGCGGTCGCGAGCACGCGCTGGCGTGGAAAATCGCCGCCAGCCCGCTGACCACCAAACTCTATTGCGCGCCGGGCAATGCCGGCATCGCGCAGGAAGCCGAATGCGTCGCGCTCGACATCGCCGACCATGCCGCGGTGATCGCCTTCTGCCAGCAAGCCAAAATCGACTTCGTCGTGGTCGGCCCGGAAGGTCCGCTGTGCGCCGGCATTGTCGATGATCTGGAAGCGGCCGGTATCAAGGCCTTCGGCCCGACCAAATGGGCGGCAAGGCTGGAAGGCTCCAAGGGCTTTACCAAGGATTTGTGCAAGGCCAACAAGATTCCGACCGCTGCCTACGAGCGATTCAAGGCCGCGGCTGCGGCCAAAGACTATGTCCGCAAGCAAGGCGCGCCGATCGTGGTCAAGGCCGATGGCCTCGCCGCCGGCAAAGGCGTTGTCGTTGCATCGACGGTTGCCGAAGCGGAGGCCGCCATCGACATGATGTTCGGCGGCGGGCAAGACAACCCACTTGGCCAGCCTGCCTGGGAGATCGTCATCGAGGACTGCATGGTCGGCGAGGAAGCCTCCTTCTTCGCCTTGTGCGACGGTGACACGGCGATCGCGCTCGCCTCGGCGCAGGATCACAAGCGCGTCGGCGACGGCGACACCGGACCGAACACCGGCGGCATGGGCGCCTATACGCCGGCGCCGATCATGACGCCCGACATGAACAAGCGCGTCATGGATGAAATTATTTATCCTACCGTCAATGCGCTGAAGAAGGCCGGCGCGCCGTTCAAGGGCGTGCTGTTCGCCGGCCTGATGATCACCAAGGACGGCCCACAACTGATTGAATATAATGTCCGCTTCGGCGATCCGGAAACGCAGGTCATCATGCTGCGGTTGATGTCCGACCTGTTGCCGGCCTTGATCGCGTCGCGCGACGGGCAATTGAAGAACTTCGATCTGCGCCTGTATCCCGATGCCGCGCTCACCGTGGTGATGGCGGCGAAAGGCTATCCCGGCGCCTACGCCAAAGGTTCATTGATCGAAGGTCTAAGCGACGCCGCGCAAGTCGAAGGCGTCGAAATATTTCATGCCGGAACCAGACGCGATGGCGATCACATTGTCGCGAATGGCGGCCGGGTATTGAATGTGTGCGCGCGCGGCAACAGCGTGGCGCAAGCGCAACAGCGCGCTTACGCGGCCGTCGATAAAATAAAATGGTCCGATGGTTTTTGCCGCCGCGATATCGGCTGGCAGGCCATCGCACGCGAACGAAAATGAATTCACTTTAATGTTGGTCATGTTTGCCGCGATTCTGTGCATGTGCGCCGGGCCCGCCGCGTAACCGCACCATAAAACAGAACCTCGGTTTGAATGGCTCGTATGCGCGATGTGTGGTGTTGCATCGCAAACCGATGCCTATGTCGTCGGGACGGGCGACACGACACTTGGAGACACGACATGAAGAAATATTTCCTCACCGCTGCGTTCGCCGTTCTTGCCGCCTCGCCGGCACTCGCGGCCTCGACTCATCACGCGCGTAACGGCGCCGCCATGCAGGGCGCCTATGGGTCCGTGGACGACTCCTATGCCTACGCCCAGCCGAGCGCCGTCGTCCTGGACGGCAAGGTGATTGGCGGCGACCCGGACGCCTTCATCCGTCAAAGCCTTCTGAAGGAAGGCGACCACGCCGATTCGTTGAGCGACTAAGAGTCGAATTGAGCGACGAATAATCGCGAAAATCCGAATGCAAAGCCCGGCCAATGCACCGGGCTTTGTTTTCTTTGGCCGCTGCGGTAGTGCTAGGCTTCCCTTTCACTGCCATTCCGGGACAAAACCGGAAGGCCGACAAGAACCAAGGAAACGCCTTTCATGCACCCCGTGCTTCGGCTTTACGAAGATGTTCTGTCCAGCGCCGAGAATGTCGAATTTCGACTGGCGGCGCTGCCGCGTTTTATCTTCGTCGTGCACGGCTCGGTGTCGATCGATGGCAAGGCGCTGAAAGAGGGCGAAGCCTGGCAGGGCTCGGCCGCGACCACGGTCAGGCCGGGGCCGGATGGCGTCACCTGTTGGCGCTGGGAACTGGCGCGCGGCGATCAGGGCTCCACCGTCGCCTGCGCGCCCGGCATGATCACGCATGAGAAATTCTCCGCCTATCTGGAAACCATGCCGAAGGGCGACCTGCTGATGCGCGGCGACAGCGTCGCCTTCCCGCCCGGCGGCTGCGCCTACAAGCACAGCCACCAGGGCCCGGGCATCCGCTGCCTGATCGAAGGCGGCATCCGCATCGACACGCACGGCCGCTCGACGTCCTACGGCGTCGGCGGCGCCTGGTATGAAAGCGGACCGGACGCGGTGTTCGCGCAAGCCGCGAGCGACAAGCAAAGCCGTTTCATCAGGGTGATGATCCTGCCGCGCGACCTCATCGGCAAAAGCTCGATCCAGTATGTCAACGAAGAAGACAAGGCCAAGCCGAAGTCGCAGAGCTACAAGATATTCGCCGACGCGCCGATCGAATTTTCCGGTAAGAGATAATGTAAGCGACAATCAATGACGCTCGACCGGCAGCAGGCTTTTTCCGGCACCAAGGAGGCGGCGCCGGGATTGCGACTCGACGCAGCGCGGCTGGCGTCTTATCTCGAACAGCATGTGAAAGGCTTCGCCGGCCCGCTGACGATCTCGCAATTCAAAGGCGGCCAATCGAACCCGACTTACCTCTTGGCAACGCCGGCGCGGCGCTATGTGCTGCGGCGCAAACCGCCGGGCAAACTCTTGCCGTCCGCGCACGCGGTCGATCGCGAATACCGCGTCATCGGCGCGCTGCACCGCCAAGATTTTCCAGTCGCCGAGCCTTTATGCTTCTGCGCCGACGAGAGCGTTACCGGCACCGCGTTCTATGTCATGGAATTCGCCGATGGCCGCGTCTTCTGGGAGCCGCAAATGCCGAGCTCCGACAAAAGCGAACGCGCGGCGGTTTACGATGCGATGAACGCGACGATCGCGCGGCTGCATGCCTTCGATCCAGCCGCGATCGGTTTGAGCGACTTCGGCCGTGGCGAAAACTATGTCGCGCGCCAGGTCGAACGCTGGTCGAAGCAGTATCGCGCCTCCGAGACCGAGAAGATCGACGCCATGGAGCGGCTGATCGACTGGCTGCCGCGCCATATTCCGCCAGCCGGCACACCGCGCCTGGTGCATGGCGATTATCGCATTGACAATCTCA
Source organism: uncultured Hyphomicrobiales bacterium (assembly GCA_903839845.1). Classification (GTDB taxonomy): domain Bacteria; phylum Pseudomonadota; class Alphaproteobacteria; order Rhizobiales; family Xanthobacteraceae; genus Pseudolabrys. Next base: position 6,272 of record CAIMEA010000023.1, on the reverse strand, counting down.
TCATCGACAAACACGCGCCGACGGTGCTTGCCGTGCTCGACTGGGAATTGTCGACGCTCGGCGATCCGCTCGCCGATTTCACCTATCACCTGATGGCCTGGCACATGCCGGTCACCGAAAGCGCCGCCGGCACCGCGACATTGGCCGGTCACGATCTTGTAGCCCTCGGCATTCCGTCGATGGCGGATTATGTCGCGGCGTACGTCGCACGCACCGGTCTCGATCCGCGGCCGCATCTGCCGGTGTATCTCGCCTATAATTTCTTTCGCATCGCCGCCATTCTGCAAGGCATTATTGGCCGCGTGCGCGATGGCACCGCGACCTCGGACTTCGCGCCAAAGAAAGCCGAGATGATCCGGCCGCTCGCCGATACGGCGTGGCAATTCGCGCGCGAGGCCGGCGCGCGCTGACCGTTACGGTGAACAAGTTCTTACCAGAGAGACCCGTTATTCACCGGTGACAGTTGTAGATCATTGAGACCTGCCGGTTAGCCTCGGCGGTATCATGACGACGATTTCAACCTCAGGCCCCAGCCTCGGCGTTGCGGCCATCAACGGCAAGACCGGCACGTCGCAACGGTCGCGGCCGCGCGACCATGACGAGGCCCGCGACGACGATCATAGCACTGAGGCCGATACGGAAACCGACACGCCGATAGCGCCGGCGCCGGGAATTGGCCATCTCGTCGACAAGGTCGTCTAGGCCGCGGCGCTCCGACACGTTCAAAGGACATCGATCATGAGTATCGGCAGCATCGGCATCCAGACCCTCACCGCCAGCAGCGGCACGCCGCGGCAGGCGTCATCGGAAGCCGACAACCGAAAGATCGACCCCAGCGTCGACCCAACCGCCGTCGCCGCCGACGAATCCGCCCGGCAGGCGCCGGCGCCCGGCACCGGCAGGCTCGTCGACAAGCTGGTCTAGCGCCGCGCCTGGAAAAAATCCTTCAGCAGACTTGCGCATTCGCTTTCGCCGATGCCGCCATAGACCTCCGGCCGATGGTGGCACGAGGGGCTGCCAAAAAACCGCACGCCATTATCGACCGCGCCGCCCTTCGGGTCGGCGGCGCCGAAATAAAGCCGCCGCACCCGCGCGAATGACAAAGCCGCCGCGCACATGGCGCAAGGCTCCAACGTCACATAGAGATCGCAATCGGTCAGCCGTTCCGTGCCGAGCGCCTTGGCCGTCGCGCGGATGGCGATCAACTCGGCGTGGCCGGTCGGGTCCCTGTCGGCCAAAGTGCGATTTCCCGCGCGCGCCACAACCTCGCCCTCGCGGACGATGACGCAGCCGACCGGCACCTCGCCGCGCGCCGCCGCGGCACGGGCCTCATCAAGGGCCAGTTGCATGAAGCTTCGGCTGGGCGGGACAGGGGCCATCAGGTCTGCTATCAGGCGGCCATCATGCCCGACAAGAGCCAAAAAGAGATTCCCGGCGACCGCATCGCCAAGGTCATGGCCCGTGCCGGCCTCGCCTCGCGGCGCGACGCCGAGGTCTGGATCGCGCAAGGGCGCGTCTCGGTCAACGGCAAGGTGATTTCGTCGCCGGCGCTCAATGTCACGCCGTCCGACCGCATCGTCGTCGATGGTACGCCGATGCCGACCGCCGAGCGCACCCGCCTGTTCCTGTATCACAAGCCGCGCGGCCTGGTGACGACCCATTCCGACCCGGAAGGGCGCCCGACCATCTTCGCGGCGCTGCCGAAATCGATGCCGCGCGTCATCAGCGTCGGCCGCCTCGACATCAACACCGAAGGGCTGCTGCTGCTGACCAACGATGGCGGGCTGGCGCGCGTGCTGGAATTGCCGGCGACCGCCTGGCTGCGCCGCTACCGCGTGCGCGCCAATGGCCGCGTCGATCAGGCGATGCTCGACGGCTTGCGCGACGGCGTGACGGTCGATGGCGTGCATTACGGCCCCATCGAAGCGACATTGGAACGCGAGCAAGGCGCCAATGCCTGGCTGATGTTCGCCATCCGCGAGGGCAAGAACCGCGAAATCAAGAAGGTGCTGGAGTCGCTCGGCCTGCGCGTCAATCGGCTCATTCGCGTCGCCTTCGGGCCGTTCATGCTCGGCGATTTGCCGGAAGGCACCGCCAAGGAAGTCGAGACCGCGGCCTTGCGCGCCGAACTCGGCGAGGCCATCGTCGCTTCCTCCGGCGCCAATTTCGATGCGCCTTTGATCAGCGACGACGAGCGGGTGCGCAAGCCGAACGCCAAGAAAATGCGTGAGGAGCGCCGGCCCGGGCGCGACGGACGATTGTCACCAAGACGCGACGGCCGATCTGGCCCCCAAGCCGAAGCGAATGCCCGCAATGACAACGACAAGATCGCGGGCGGACGCAACGATTTGCCGCGAAAGAAAAAGAAAGTGCGCCGCGACCGCACCGGCGGACCGAGGCCGAAATATCCACGGGGCCGCGAATGATCCCGAAAAGTGGGAACCGGTTTTCGGAAAAGATCATTCGCCAAGAGAAACTGCCGTGAGGGTCGTCGGCGGCAAACTCCGCTCGCGCCCGATCGCAGGCCCCAAGGGCGACGGATTGCGGCCGACCGCCGACCGGCTGCGCGAGTCGCTGTTCAACATACTCATCCATGGTTACGGCGATCCGGTCACCGATGCGCGGGTGCTTGATCTGTTCGCCGGCACCGGCGCGCTCGGCATCGAGGCTTTGTCGCGCGGCGCCGCCTACGTGCTGTTTGTCGATGAAGGCATCGAGGCGCGCTCGCTGTTGCGCAACAACACCGAAGCGCTCGGCCTCGGCGGCACCAGCCGCATTTTCCGCCGCGACGCCACCAAACTCGGACCGGCGCATCCGCTCGAACCGTTCACGCTCGCTTTTCTCGATCCGCCCTATCGCAAGGGTCTGGCCGAGAAGGCGCTCGTTGCCGCGCGTGACGGCGGCTGGCTGACGAAAGATGCGCTGGTCGTGGTCGAGGAAGCGACCGACGCGAAATTCGCCACGCCGGAAGGCTTTGAAGAACTCGAGCGGCGCGACTACGACGACAGCGAGCTGATTTTTTTGCGCGCGCCTTAGGGTTCGGGCTCCCAGATCGGGGCCGATGAACAACTACTGCTTCCAGCGGGTGACCTTTACCGTCTCGCCGATTTCGAACGCGGTCAAGTCTTCGCCGACCTCCAGTGGACCGTCATAAGTTTCGCGCGTTTGCTTCACGAGGTCATCCAGTGTTGCCTCTGGCACTTTCTCGTTGGCGAGAAACACCAGGTGGGTATAGGCCGCCAGTTTCGGCTTGGCCTGCGCAAATACACGGCCACAATCTTGAGGGCTGGTGTGATGCGCGATAATGGCCTGTGCGAACAGGTTCGACATCAGTTCCGGTCGCGCCATCGCAACCTCATGGATCAAAAGATCGACGCCCGATCCGAATTTGATGACGTTGGGATTATATCGCGTGTCGCCAGATATCAGGACAGAATGGCCATTGTAATCGATGCGATAACCATAAGCCGGCTTAATGACATCGCCATGGTCAACCTCGAACGCGATAACTTTTACGCCATCCTTTTCGTAGACGACCCCATCTTTGGCGAATTCGTCAACCTTGATAGCAACGCCTTGCGGCGGCAGCTTCTCGTCCACGGTGCGTATGCTGATGTCCAGCGAGTAGGCCTTTTCGAGATTGGTCATCAGATTATTTGCGCCCACCGGACCTATGACGTGAAACGGCGTTTTTCGCCGCCCCATCGGGGATCCGAGCCATCCGCTCAACCAGACATCGGGGATACCGGAGACATGATCAGAGTGGAAGTGCGTGAGAAACAACACGTCAATCCTGCCGATAGGGATATTAAGTTGATTCATTCGAATGGGAACGCCGCGACCGGCATCGAACAACAGAACCTGGCCGCCTGCCTCGACCAATGTGCTGGGCCCGAAGCGATTGGTTCGTGCCTGCGGGGACGCCGTTCCGAGTAAGGTCACTTTGAAATCGCCCTCAGCCCTTGTCTCCGTCGGAATTGAAGCGCTCAAGAATAAGCAGCAAAATCCGAACGACAGCCATGTCAATTTCATTTCATCCCCCTGGAGCCCTAAGTCACCGCCGCCCGAACAATCTTTCCACATCCGACAGCTTCAGTTCGACATAAGTCGGGCGGCCGTGGTTGCACTGGCCCGAATTCGGCACGTCTTCCATTTCGCGCAGCAGCGCGTTCATTTCCTCGGGCTTGAGACGGCGGCCGGCGCGGACCGAGCCGTGGCAGGCCATCGTCGCCGAGACGTGCAGCAGGCGGCGCTCCAAAGGCAATTCATCGTCCCATTCGGCCATGTGTTCCGCGAGATCGCTGACCAATCCGCGCACATCGATATCGCCCAGCATTGACGGCGTTTCACGCACGGCCACCGCGCCGGGGCCGAACGGTTCGATCACCAGTCCGAATTGCGCCAGAGCGCCAGCCCGCGCGGTCAGCCGCGCCGCGTCGGCCTCGTCGAGTTCGACGATTTCCGGGATCAGCAATATCTGCCGCGCCACGCCGGCCTTGTCGACCGCTGCCTTCATCCGCTCATAGACGATGCGCTCATGCGCGGCGTGCTGATCGACGATGATCAGCCCGTCGCGCGTCTGCGACACGATATAGGTCTCATGGATTTGCGCGCGCGCCGCCCCGAGGGGGCGATCGACCAGTTCCGCGGCCGGCTCGAAACTTTCCACACGCGCATCGGCCGACGGCGCGCCAACGTCAAAGGCGGATTGCGTGGGCTCGGAAAAGCCGAGCGCGACATTGCCATGTGTCGGCGACCACGGCATCGGCCGCGCCGGCGAGTTGCGCCAATCATAGGCGCCGCGCCGCGCCATCGTCACCGGGCGGAACGCGGCAATGGTCGCGCCGCCGCCGGTCGAGGCGGCGCGCTGGCCCTCGCGCATCAACGCGTCTTTGAGCGCGCGCACGATCAGGCCGCGCACCAGGCCGCCGTCGCGAAAGCGCACTTCGGTTTTCGCCGGATGCACATTGACGTCGACCTCGCGCGTCTCCAGCGTGACGAACAGAGCCAGCAGCGGATGGCGGTCGCGCGGCAGATAATCGGCGTAAGCGCCGCGCACCGCGCCGACCAGTAATTTGTCGCGCACCGGGCGGCCATTGACGAACAGATACTGGCCAAGCGTGTTGGCGCGCGACAATGTCGGCAGCCCGGCAAAGCCATGCACGCGCACGCCGTCGCGTTCAGCGTCGATTGTTATCGCGTTGGCGCGAAATTCCGGTCCGAGCACGTCGCCGAGGCGCGCCAATTGATCGCCGGCGGGCGCGGCGGACCACGTCACCGGCGCGCGTTCTTCGCCGGCGATGGTGAAAGCAACATCGGGCCGGCTCATGGCGAGGCGGCGCACAACTTCGCGCACCGCCTCGGCTTCGCTGCGGTCGGTTTTGAGAAACTTCAGTCGCGCCGGCGTCGCGTAAAACAAATCGCGCACTTCGATGGTCGTGCCCTGCGACAAAGCCGCCGGCTTGATGTCGGATTTTTCGCCACCGTCGACTTCCAGGGTCCACGCATGCGGCTCGGAAGCGTGCCGCGTGGTGATGATCAACCGCGCGATCGAACCGATCGAGGGCAGCGCCTCGCCGCGAAAGCCGAGCGTGTTGATGGCCAGCAGATCGTCGCCATCGAGCTTGGAGGTGGCGTGGCGCTCGACGCAGAGATCGAGATCGGCGCGCGTCATGCCGGCGCCGTCGTCGGTAACGCGAATGAGGCGGCGGCCGCCGCCGTCGGTTAAAACGTCGATGCGCTTCGCCCCGGCATCGAGCGCGTTCTCCACCAGTTCCTTGACGACGCTCGCCGGCCGCTCAACCACCTCGCCGGCGGCAATTCGGTTGACGGTCGATTCCGGGAGCTGGCGAACGGGCATGAAAGGGAACCTGATTCGATTGACGGCAAACTGTAATGGCCGGGTCGGGCGCTTGCGAGGCGGGCGGCGGCCTTGTGCCCGCTATTCGCGGTCCTGTCGTCCCCGCGAAGGCGGGGACCCATAATCCCGGCTCTTGAATCGAGGTGTTGCACGAAAGGCAGCTACCACCCTGCCGAATCTTTGCACCTCGGCGTATGGGTCCCCGCCTGCGCGGGGACGACGACAAAAAGTCGCGCATCATCGCCCGTATTGTTTGCGGCCCCGGGCAAGCCGACTCCTGATTTCCTTACCCTCGAAATATCGAGGGTGTGGCGCGCCAAAGGGCGCTCCAGTATTTCCGTGTGTGAGCATCTCATTGCGGAGATGCCCGAGCCTCTCGGCGCGCCACGGCGGCGTCTTTACGGCAGCCGGG
>CAIMEA010000022.1 GCA_903839845.1 uncultured Hyphomicrobiales bacterium | reverse complement strand
GTGCCCCGAGCCTGCCGTTTTTGCTTTAGGCGCCGGTTGCTTATTGAGCTTTGATATTAGCGTCCTTGATGATCGGCCACCACTTCTTGATTTCCTCGTCCTGAAGTTTGGCAAGGTATTCCGCCGTCTGCTGTTCCGGCGGGTAGATATCCTGGCCGACGTCGGCAAGTCGCTTCTGCACATTGGGCTCCTTCAACGCGGCCATCGCAGCGGCGCTGAGTTTGGCGACAACCTCCTTCGGCGTGCCCTTTGGCGCGAAGAACGCGGTCCAGGTGGAGATGTACAAATTCGGCAGCCCCGCCTCATCGACCGTCGGCACATCGGGCGCGGACGCGATCCGACTGTTCGAGGTCACGGCATAGGCGCGGATGTTGCCCGCCTTGACCTGCGGCAGCGACGTTGCCGGCGTGTCGAACATCAAATCGATGTTGCCGGCCATCAGGTCCTGCATGGCCGGCGCCAACCCGCGATATGGCACGAATTGAAACTTCGTGCCGGTGATTTTCTGGAAGAACAGGCCGCCAATGTGTCCGACGCTGCCGACGCCCGAGGTCCCTTGCGCTGCCTTGTCCGGGTTGGCTTTGAGCCAGGCGATCAGTTCCTGCAGATTGTTCGCCGGTGTCTTTTTGCTCGACACGATCAGCAGCGGGTTGGACGACAGCAGCGCGACCGGCGCGAAATCGGCCTGCAGATCATAAGTCAGCTGATAGATCGCCCCGTTGGCGACATGCGTGCCCCAAATCCCGGTCATCAGCGTATAGCCATCGGGTGTCGCCTTGGCGACACGCGCGGCCGCGAGGCTTCCGGCGGCACCGCCGACGTTTTCGATAATGATCGTCTGGCCAAGCGATTCTCGCATGCGGTCGGCAACGATCCGGGTTGTGGTATCGATCGGTCCGCCGGCTGCGAAAGGCACAAGAACGGTGATCGGCCGTGTTGGAAACTCCTCCGCGGACGCGGCGGTCAGCAGAGCCGTGGACGCCACAATGATGGCGGCGATGTTACGCAACGGATTCATTCAAGCCTCCTCTTTGATCGCAGGTGCGAGCGGCAAAAACTCCGACATCCGCGCTCCCCGGTAGAACGTCTGCTGGAACGCCGGTCGGGCCTGCATCCGCGCATACCAGTCGGAGACGCGCGGATATCGGCCTTCCCAAATGTCTGACATGCCAAGATCGGCCATCCGGTCGATCAAGGGCGCAACGATGATATCGGCAAGCGTGTACTGCTCACCAAGCAGCCAAGGACCTTGTTCAAGCGCCGCGTTCATTCGCGAACAGGTGTTACCCATCTGCTCAAGCGACGCCCGTACGTCTTCTTGCTTGAAGCCGTTCGGCCCCATGCGCCGGTAGAACTGCTTGCGGATCGGGCGGATGTCGGATTCGACGCCCTCGAAGGTCGCGCGATCCATGCCCTCGTAGCGCGGCAAAAAGCCCATATTGAAAGACGGCACGCGTACCGCCGCCGTTGGCACTTCCTCAATGAAACGCATCCACGCGCGCATTCTTGCACGTTCGACCACGTCGCTCGGCGCCAGCGCGACCGCGGGATACTTTTCTTCGAGGTATTCGCAGATCACGCTGGAATCGACTACGGCCTTGCCGTCATCCACCAAAGTCGGCACGACGCCATTCGGATTGATCTTCAGGTAATCGGGCTTGAGGTGCTCCTTGGCCTTGCCGATGTCGAGGCGACGATCCTCGAACGGCAAGTTTTTCTCGGCGAGACAGATACGCACCTTCTGGCTGCAGGTCGAATGCGCCGCGTTATAGAGGATAAGCATTTTCAACGTCCTATACTTGCCGGCGTCGATGTTCGGCCGGCGTTAGGCCAGCGTCGCAGCCACCGTGCTGCGCCGCGCGTTCGTGCGAGCGCGACGCTATTCCGTCGACGCATAGAGGTTTGTGATCTGCTCGTGATGCGTGAGCCAAGCCAGGGGATGTGCACGCGCCAGGCGAAGCGCTTTCTTGAAGGCCATGGCGCCGGCGGGCCGTCCAAAGACGTGAGCGTGCGCCGTCAGGTCGAGGCAGGCTGCGGGGCTTCCGATCTCGGACCAGCCGTCGAGGATATGGCTTAAGGTGCGAACGAAGGCGTCGGGTTCATTTCCGTAGCGCACGAGCAGCGGGAAATCGTTCACCTCCGTTGTGAACGGGATGGCGAGGATCGCGCCTTTCGGAGTCTTGATCGGATAAGGCATATCTTGATCGAAGACGTCGACGAACCAGGTCCCCCCCTCTTGCGCCAGCAATTCCGGCGTATTGAGACTGGGAGTCGCCCGCGGACTGATCCAGCCCTTTGGCCGCATTCCCGACGTCGTTTCGAGCACCTGAATGCAACGCTTGAGATCGCTCAACTCCTCATCGCGGCTTTGATAGGCCGGAATGATATGCTGCGACCAGCCATGAGCCGCGATGACATGCCCCTGTTTCACAATGGCCTGCATGAGGTCGCCATTGCGTTCAGCGAGAATGCCGCTGACGTAGAAAACCGCTGTGACATCGACGTCGGCAAGCACGTCAAGCAGCCGCCACGCACCGGTCTTGGCGCCATATTCGGCCCAGGACTTGGCTTGCGTGTCGTAAACGCCGGCCCGCAGTGGATTTCCCATAGGCCCAATCCCCGGAGCGGCATCGTCGGTCCAGCCCTCCAGCATCACACTCACAGATGCTGCAATAGGTCGATCAACCGGCCACCCTTGGGGCCGTGATGGTCGTGCGGGCAATCAAACCTCCCTAAACATTTGTTTTATACGATTGTTTTAAACAAGCATTTATGCCATTTTGTGTCAACGCCCAAGGACTTGCTATGAAGCCTTTAGTTGCCCCGAGCGAACGAACCCGCGAGGGCGCGGACTCCCGGACCGCCGCGCGCATTCTCGACAGCGCTCTTGAACTATTCGCCGCGCGCGGTTTCGATGCCGTCTCGGTGCGGGACATCGCCGAACACGCCGGCGCCAACCCGGCGGCCATCAGCTACTACTTCGGCGCCAAAGAGCAGTTGATCCAGCAGGCGATACGTTCCGTCATCGCCCCGTTGAATGCGCTTCGGCTTGCGGCGCTCGGCGAGGTCGTTGCGCGCAACCCCGACGGTCGCATTGCCATCGACGATGTCGTGCGCGCCATGATCGAGCCGACTGTCCGCGCGTGCTTCACCGGCACGGGGCCGGAACGCCACTATGCCCGCATCTGGATGCTGTCGCTGTCCCTGCGTCAGCCCTATATAGATGAGGTCATGACCGAACAGACCGATGAATTGTTGCAGCGTTTCGTTGCGGCGATGAGCAAGGCGCTGCCCGGCAGAAGTCTCGCCAGCGTGTACTGGGCCTACGACTTCATGATCGGCGCAATGCTGCATATTCTGCTCGACCCTTCGCGAAACCATCGCCTGAAGCGGGTTTCCAGCGGTCTGTGCGACACGTCAAATCCTGACGACGTGATTTCAGAACTGGTAAACTTTGTGGTTCGCGGCTTGCACCTGGCGCGGCCCGTGCCATAAGTTGGCGGCGCAAGGCGCCCGGCATGCGGAGTGCGTCACGCGAACCATAGAGATGCCAACAATCAATTTTACCTACACCGTCACCGAGCGCTTCCTGCGCTACGTGACCATCGACACGCAGTCGGACCCCGCCTCGCCCACCTGCCCGTCGACAGAGAAGCAGAAAGATCTCGGCCGCCTGCTGGTGACCGAATTGCGCGACATCGGTCTCAGCGACGCAGATATCGACGCCAACGGCTATGTCTATGCGACGCTCGCCGCCAACACCGCCAAAACCGTGCCGGTTATCTGCTTCTGCTCGCATATGGACACATCGCCGGACTGCTCGGGCACGAACGTCAAGCCGCAGGTCTGGCGCAACTACCAGGGTGGCGACATCGCGCTGCCCGGCGACCCGGCGCAGATCATCCGCGCCGCCGCTCACCCGGCCCTTGCCGCGCAGTTCGGCAGCGACATCGTCACCTCTGACGGCACCACATTGCTCGGCGCCGATAACAAAGCCGGCCTGGCCGAGATCGTCGATGCCATGCGCTTTCTCGTTCAGCACCCGGAGATCAGGCACGGCGCTATCAAGGTGCTGTTCACGCCGGACGAGGAGATCGGCCGCGGCGTCGACAAGGCCGACTTGAAGCGCCTTGCCGCCGACGTCGCCTATACGATCGACGGCGAGAGCGCTGGCCATATCGAGGACGAGACCTTCTCGGCGGACAGCGCGACCGTCACCATCGACGGCGTGTCCGCCCATCCCGGTTTTGCCAAAGGCGCGATGGAAAACGCCATCAAGATCGCCGCCCGCATTATCGACGCCCTGCCCAAGGACAGCTGCTCGCCGGAAACGACCGAGGGGCGCGACGGTTTCCTGCATCCGCATGGCTTGAGCGCCCAGCTCGGCCAGGCGACGCTGCAACTCATCGTCCGCGACTTCACTGAAAGCGGCCTGCGCGATAAGGCGGCGTTGCTGGAACGGACGATCCAGACCGTGATGCGCGATTTCCCGCGCTCGACCTACCGCCTGGCGGTCAAGCCGCAATACCGCAACATGAAAGAGGTGCTCGACCGCCATCCGCAAGTGGTCGATAACGCCATGGAGGCGGTGCGCCGCGCCGGGCTGACACCGGTGACCGGCAGCATTCGCGGCGGCACCGATGGCTCGCGCCTGTCGTTGATGGGCCTGCCCTGCCCGAACATCTTCGCCGGCGAACACGCCTTCCACTCGCGGCTGGAATGGGTCAGCGTCCAGGACATGCAGGCGGCGGTCCGCACCATCGTGCATCTGGCGGCATTGTGGGAAGAACGGGCGTAGGACGAAGCGCATCCGGTCCACAGCCGGATATTTCACAGCCGCATAAAGTCTTGACCGTCGCGCGCGCCGATGCTGTTGTTGGCCCGGCGGGGAACGGCACTGTGCATAAAAAATCGGCCTATTTCAAAGTCGCAGGGGTCATTCTGGCCGCGGCGTGGCTGGCCGGTTGCGCCGGCCAGTCGTCCGGCATTGTCGCCAGCGACGAAGCCTTCTGCGCCCAATCCGCGAACGCCGACGGCGGGCCCTCCTACGACAAATGCCGCAGCAAACTGCAAAGCCAACGCACCAAGGTCAGCGCCAGCAACGCCACCCGCATCGAAGGCACGGCGCTGCTCAACACGCCGGCACAGCCGACGAATTTTGCCGGTCCCTGCAAAGCGGCGGACGGCAAAGCCTGCGCGCCGGGCGAAGTGACCGGCACGATCAAAGACGCGCCCAAGCCGTAGCCCTCACGGCCAAAGCACCGATGTTCGTGGCGGTGCCTCACGTTGATGAAACGCCGAAAAAATATATGAGCTATCCCACTCAAACCGAACTGGTCAGCTCTGACAGCCAATCTTACAACTCGCGGAGGTTTTGGATGCGTCCATTATTTTCGGTCACCGTGATATTTGGCCTGGCCGTCATGTTTTTCAGCGTTATCCCGGCGCGGGCATTCCATACGGCGCCGCAATGCGCCGGTTCGTTCGGCTATGGCAGCGATGGAAAGCCGCATTGCGATGTTGGTAAATTCAATGCGGCCAAAAAGGCTGGTAAAAAATACAAATACGACCCTGCAACGGCGGGCAATCTGAAAAATCAGAAAAACAGATAGCGCCTCAGGTCAAACGGCCTGGCTTTATAGTGGTGGGCGATGACGGACTCGAACCGCCGACATCCTCCGTGTAAAGGAGGCGCTCTACCAACTGAGCTAATCGCCCGCTCACATCCGTTTATCGCTTTACGTCCCGCCAAGGCAAGCATTCTCGCCCCGTAGGCGGGGCTTTAAGAAAAAACGGCGCCCCTTTCGGAGCGCCGTTTTGCATTTCTTCAGAGCCAGCCGGTCTAGTGCGCGGTGATGCCGTCGTCGTCGATGACCCCGTCGCTGGCCTTCGCCGTCGCCGCCGCCAGCTTGGCGGACGCCGCCGCCTCGTCCCATTCGATCGGCTCCGGCTTGCGCACCAGCGCCCGGGCGATGACTTCGTCCATGCGGCTGACCGGGATGATCTCCAGGTGCTTCTTGATGGTCTCGGAGATTTCCACCAGATCCTTGGCGTTCTCCTCCGGGATCAGCACCGTCTTCATGCCGCCGCGCGCGGCCGCTAGCAGCTTTTCCTTCAGGCCGCCGATCGGCAGGACGCGGCCGCGCAAAGTGATCTCGCCGGTCATCGCAACGTCGCGGCGCACCGGAATGCCGGTCATCACCGAGACGATCGCCGTGACCATGGCCACGCCGGCCGACGGTCCATCCTTGGGCGTCGCGCCTTCCGGCACGTGCACGTGGATGTCGCGCTTGTCGAACAAAGGCGGCTCGATGCCGAAAGCGATCGCGCGCGAGCGGACATAGGACGCCGCCGCCGAGATCGACTCCTTCATCACGTCACGCAGGTTACCCGTGACGGTCATCTTGCCCTTGCCCGGCATCGACGTGCCTTCGATGGTCAGCAACTCGCCGCCCACGTCGGTCCACGCCAGCCCGGTGACCATGCCGACCAGATCCTCGGCTTCGATCTCGCCGTAGCGGTACTTCGCCACGCCCAGATAATCGCCAAGGTTCGCCGCCGTGACGGCGATGGTCTTCTTCTTCGAGGTCATCAACTCCTTCACCGCCTTGCGGATCAAAGTCGACAATTCGCGTTCGAGACTGCGCACGCCGGCTTCCCGCGTATAACGGCGGATCATCAGCAGGAGCGCCTCGTCGTCGATCGACCATTCCTTCATCTCGAGGCCGTGCTTGCCGACCGCGTGCGGGATCAGATGCTTGCGCGCGATCTCGACCTTCTCATCCTCGGTGTAACCGGCGATGCGGATGATCTCCATACGATCCATCAACGGCCCGGGGATATTGAGCGTGTTGGCGGTCGTGATGAACATCACGTTCGACAAGTCGTAATCGACTTCCAGGTAGTGGTCGGCGAAGGTCGAATTCTGCTCGGGGTCGAGCACCTCGAGCAGAGCCGAGGACGGATCGCCGCGGAAATCGGCGCCCATCTTGTCGATCTCGTCCAACAGGAACAGCGGGTTCGAGGTCTTTGCCTTGCGCATCGACTGGATGACCTTGCCGGGCATCGAACCGATATAGGTGCGGCGGTGACCGCGGATTTCCGCCTCGTCTCTGACACCACCAAGCGAGACTCGCACGAACTCACGGCCGGTCGCTTTCGCGATCGACTTGCCGAGCGAGGTCTTGCCGACGCCCGGAGGGCCGACAAGGCACAGGATCGGACCGGTCAGCTTGTTGGCGCGCTGCTGTACGGCGAGATACTCGACGATGCGTTCCTTGACCTTCTCGAGGCCATAGTGATCGGCATCGAGAATGGTCTCGGCGGCGGCGAGATCCTTCTTGACCTTGCTCTTCTTGCCCCACGGGATCGACAGCAGCCAGTCGAGATAGTTGCGCACGACGGTGGCTTCGGCCGACATCGGCGACATCTGCCGCAGCTTGCGCAGCTCGTGCGTCGCCTTCTCGCGGGCTTCCTTCGACAGCTTGGTCTTCTTGATCTTGTCTTCGAGTTCGGCGAGTTCGTCCTTGCCTTCCTCGTCGCCAAGCTCCTTCTGGATCGCCTTCATCTGTTCGTTGAGGTAGTACTCGCGCTGCGTCTTCTCCATCTGCCGCTTGACGCGGGTACGGATGCGCTTTTCCACCTGCAGCACCGAGATTTCGCTCTCCATCAGGCCGAGCACCTTCTCCAGGCGCGCGGTGACGGACGGCGTCTCCAGGATTTCCTGCTTGTCCGGAATCTTGACGGCGAGATGCGACGCCACGGTATCGGCAAGCTTGGCGTAATCCTCGATCTGCTGGATCACGCCGACAACTTCCGGCGACACCTTCTTGTTCAGCTTCACATAGTTCTCGAATTCGGTGACCACCGAGCGCGCCATCGCCTCGGCCTCGACCTTCTCGCCCATGTCGTCGGCAAGCGCGGTGGCCTCGGCTTCATAATATTCGTCGCGGTCGTTGTACTTGATGACCTTGGCGCGCGTCGCGCCTTCGACCAGCACCTTGACGGTGCCGTCGGGCAGTTTGAGCAGTTGCAGGACGCTGGCCAAAGTACCGACCTCGAAGATCGAGTCCACGGCCGGATCGTCGTCGGACGCATTTTTCTGCGTCGCCAGCAAAATGAAGGTGTCGGAGCGCATGACTTCTTCCAGCGCCTTGATCGACTTTTCGCGGCCGACAAAGAGCGGAACGATCATGTGCGGAAACACCACGATGTCGCGCAACGGCAGCACCGGATAGGCGCGGCTTTCGCCCGGCTGCAGCGTGGGTCGTGGCTTGTTGGTCATGGCTTTACTTCCTTTTTTGTTGCGCCCCTGTCCGTTGACCCGCCAAGGCGGCATCGCCAGACAGTGCCAGTTTTTTTGGGAGAGTCCGCCGGTAACGAACGCCGTTCCTTAGCGCCTTCAGGGACGGCCCAAAAGGTCTCAGCCCAGTCGAAAACGAAACGATGATTTGTACGCCAGTCCGTCCTGGACACTATACGTAGGATGACGCTTTACGCTCCGCAAGTAAGGCCGAAAGATCAAGTTAAGACGGCACTTACCGGGGCTTACGACACCACAAACAGGTCGATTCGGCCAATGGCTGGCCCTACCAGGGTAGGTTATCTGTACGCGACGGCACACCCGGCTACCGGGTCGATGACACATCAGCGGCCGGGACCGAGAGCGGCTTTAAGGCCGCTCCCCGGCCTTAATGGGCCGTCGATCCAAACCGGCATCAAGCGCTGGCGGAACCCTGTTCGGCGGTGCGATCCGAACGGTCGGCGTAGATGTAGAGCGGACGCGCGGTGCCTTCGACGACTTCCCGCGAGATCACGACTTCCTCGACGCCTTCCAGGCTCGGCAAATCGAACATGGTATCGAGCAGAATGCCTTCCATGATCGACCGCAGGCCGCGCGCGCCGGTCTTGCGTTCGATCGCCTTGCGGGCGATGGCGCCAAGCGCCTCCTCGGCCAAAGTCAGATCGATCGATTCCATTTCGAACA
This sequence comes from uncultured Hyphomicrobiales bacterium, assembly GCA_903839845.1. GTDB lineage: Bacteria > Pseudomonadota > Alphaproteobacteria > Rhizobiales > Xanthobacteraceae > Pseudolabrys. The sequence continues at coordinate 26,392 of CAIMEA010000022.1, read as the reverse complement.
GGCGCTGGTACTGCTTGACCAGGGCGTTCTTCGGCTCGACCAGAATCTTCTTGAGCGACACCTCGTCGAGATCCTCGAGCGTCGCCACCACCGGCAGACGGCCGACGAATTCCGGGATAAGGCCGTATTTGAGCAGATCCTCGGGCTCGACTTCGCGGAAGATTTCACCCTGCTTGCGGTCTTCCGGCGCATGCACCTGCGCGCCAAAGCCGATCGAGGTGGCGCGGCCGCGCGACGAGATGATCTTGTCGAGGCCGGAGAAGGCGCCGCCGCAGACGAACAGAATATTGGTGGTGTCGACCTGCAGGAACTCCTGCTGCGGATGCTTGCGCCCGCCCTGCGGCGGCACGGAAGCGACGGTGCCTTCCATGATCTTCAGCAGCGCCTGCTGCACGCCCTCGCCCGAGACGTCACGGGTGATCGACGGGTTGTCGGATTTGCGCGAAATCTTGTCGATTTCGTCGATATAGACGATGCCACGCTGGGCGCGTTCGACGTTGTAGTCGGCGGCCTGCAACAGCTTGAGGATGATGTTCTCGACGTCCTCGCCGACGTAACCGGCTTCGGTCAGGGTCGTCGCGTCCGCCATGGTGAACGGCACGTCGAGGATGCGCGCCAACGTCTGCGCCAGCAGCGTCTTGCCGGAGCCGGTCGGGCCGATCAGCAGGATGTTCGACTTCGCCAGTTCGACGTCGTTGTGCTTGGCCTGGTGATTGAGGCGCTTGTAGTGGTTGTGCACGGCGACCGAGAGCACGCGCTTGGCATGCATCTGACCGATCACGTAGTCGTCGAGGACCTTGCAGATTTCCTTGGGCGTCGGAATACCGTCGCGCGACTTGACCAGCGAAGATTTGTTTTCCTCGCGGATGATGTCCATGCACAGTTCGACGCATTCATCGCAAATGAACACGGTCGGACCGGCGATAAGTTTGCGTACTTCGTGCTGGCTCTTGCCGCAGAACGAGCAGTACAGGGTGTTCTTGGAATCGCTTCCGCCGACTTTGCTCATTCCATTCTCCGTATCACTCGACCGAGCATGACCCGTTCGAACCCTCCGCCGCCGGCGAACCAAAAACGCTCATCGCCACTTCAACGAAGCAAGTTTCGCGCCGGATATCCGACACGGCGGCCAATCGATCCGGGAGGCCTGCGATCCCCGGTACACTCCCACATCCTCAGCGAAGCATGCTAACGGCATGACAATCAAGAATGTATTAACGATACTGCGGCGCCAGATTGTTCAAAAAATGCACGCTTTATGAACCCTGATCCCGGCCGGGCGGGAATACCACATGTGGCCCCCCCCCGCCCGCCTTCCGGCCATCAAGCCGGCGGTCAAGCCGGCTTGGGAAGCATTTCCTGCGGGCGCTTGTCGATGACCTTGTCGACAATGCCGAAGTCCTTGGCCATCTCCGACGTCAGGAAGTAGTCGCGCTCGAGCGCGTCTTCGATCTTCTTGAGCGACTGGCCGGTGTGGTGAACGTAGATCTCGTTCAGGCGCTTCTTGAGATTGAGGATCTCCTGTGCGTGCAGCATGATATCCGTCGCCTGGCCCTGAAAGCCGCCGGACGGCTGATGCACCATGATGCGAGCGTTCGGCAGCGCAAAGCGCATGTCCTTGGCGCCGGCGGCGAGCAGGAGCGAGCCCATCGAGGCGGCCTGGCCGACGCACAAGGTCGCAACCTGCGGCCGGATGAACTGCATCGTGTCGTAAATCGCCATGCCCGACGTCACCACGCCGCCCGGCGAGTTGATGTACATCGAGATTTCTTTTTTCGGATTTTCCGCCTCGAGGAACAGAAGCTGGGCGACGACCAAAGTCGCCATGCTGTCTTCGATCGGACCGGTGATGAAGATGATCCGTTCCTTCAACAACCGAGAAAAGATGTCGTAGGCCCGTTCGCCGCGGTTGGTCTGCTCGACCACCATCGGCACGAGGTTCATGTAGGTATCGACCGGATCTCTCATTTCGGCTCCAAAGGCAAAGCGCTCGGCTTTAATAGGCGAAGCGGCGCGAATCATTCCGGCCAGATTAGCCGCAACCCGCATGGCGATGATCTATTTTCGCCACGGCCTTTACGCAAGCCCCAAACGGGGCACCAGACAGACGAATGACGGAGACCGTTAAGGCTCCGTCACAAGTCGCTGTACAAAGATGCGCGGTTGGGTCAGGCGACTGATTCGTCGTCCGGCTTGAGCAACTCCTCGCGCGATACCTTCTTGTCGGTGACGTCGGCCAGTTCGACGATGAAGTCGACCACCTTTTCCTCGAAGATCGGCGCCCGCACCGAGGCAACGGCCTGCGGGTTCTTGCGGAAATACTCCCACACTTGCTGCTCCTGGCCGGCGAACTGACGCGCCCGCTCGGCGATGGCGCGGCTGAGTTCCTCGTCGGTGACGGTGATATTGTTCTTCTCGCCGATCTCGGCGAGCACCAGGCCGAGCCGCACGCGGCGGGCGGCGATGGCGCGGTATTCGTCGCGCGCCTTTTCCTCGGTGGTATTCTCGTCCGCGAAAGTCTTTTTCTCGCTGGCCAGTTCCTCGTTCACCGAACTCCAGACGCGGCTGAATTCGTCTTCCACCATGGTCGGCGGCGGATCGAATTTGTGCGCCTTGTCGAGTTCGTCGAGCAGCGCCCGCTTGAGCTTCTGGCGCGACGCGGCCTGCTGGTCGCGGCCGACGCGATCCTTGACCGCGTCGCGCAGCTTGGCGAGCGAGTCGAGGCCGAGCGATTTGGCGAATTCATCGTCGACCGTGATGGCGCCGGGCGCTTCGATCGATTTGGCGGTGACTGCGAATTCGGCTTCCTTGCCGGCCAGTTCGGCATTGCCATAGGCGGCCGGGAACGTCGCCTTGACGGTGCGGTGTTCGCCGGCACCGATGCCGATGAGCTGTTCCTCGAAGCCGGGGATGAAAGTGTTCGAGCCGATCTGCACGGCGATGTCGTCGCCGGTGCCGCCTTCGAACGGCACGCCGCCGATGGTGCCGACAAAAGAAATGTTGACGCGGTCGCCGCTCGCCGCCTTCTCGCCCTCGGCCTTGGGCGCGTAGGGACGGTTCTGATCGACGATGCGGGCAATGCTCTCGTCGATCTCGGCGTCGGCAACGTCGCTGGTCAAGCGGGTGAGCTTGATGGTCTTGAAATCGGCGAGCTTGATTTCCGGCACGATCTCCACCGCCATGGTGTAGCTGAGATCGGTGGCGCCGGCGGCCAGCTTTTCAAACGCGGCTTCATCGATCGGCGGCGTCACCTTCGGATCGGAAGCCAGCTTGAAGCCGTGCTCGCTGACGATCTGGTTATTGGTGTCGCGAATGGTCGCTTCGATCACTTCCGCCATGGCGGAACGGCCATAGACGCGCTTGAGATGGGCGACCGGCACCTTGCCCGGGCGAAAACCGTTGATCTTCACGCGATCCTTCAGCTCGTCCAGGCGCGAACTGACCTTGGCTTCGAGTTCGGCGGCGGGAACGACCACAGCAAATTCGCGCTTGAGGCCTTCGGACAGTGTTTCGGTAACCTGCATGATCTCACTTCGTTGCTTGTCACGCGCGCGGCGCCGGCAGTTGATATGCGGCGAGGCGCGCCGGAGGTGTCGGGACGCGGGGCCCTACCCGCGTTGTCTTCAAAACGGTTTCGTCAGACTTGAAGACCTTGCTGGTGCGGGCGGAGGGACTCGAACCCCCACGACTTTCGCCACTGGAACCTAAATCCAGCGCGTCTACCAATTCCGCCACGCCCGCAAAGGGCCGTCAAAAGACGTATTCCGAGAACTTCTTAGAACGTTCCTTGGGCCGGGGCATAACGCGCCGGGCCGCATCGGGCAAGGCACAAACAGCCGCCTTGCGGGCGGCGGGCTTATAGCACGCAAAAATCCCGCCGCTGCCTTAAAATGGGTGGCTAACGGCCGCACTCAAGAGCGCGGCGCCAGATCGGCCAACAGCCGGCGATAGACAGCGGGCAAGGCGTCCGGCAGATCCTCGGCGATCAGGCCGGGGCCGAAACTCGTCGCCGCCTCGCCATGCAGCCAGACCGCGGCGCTGGCCGCCTCGAATGGCGCCATCCCCTGAGCGAGAAGGCCGGCGATCATCCCGGCCAGCACGTCGCCGGCCCCGGCGGTGGCAAGGTAAGGCGGCGCATTGTCCGCGATCGCGGCCCGGCCGTCCGGCGCGGCGACCACGGTATCGGCGCCCTTGAGCAGCACGACGGCGCCGCTGGCGCGCGCCGCCGCACGGGCTTGCTCAAGCTTTGAATGAACTTTAGAAATATTAGATACTAAATTGAATAATCGTGTGAATTCACCTTCGTGTGGCGTTAGAACAACGCCGCTTTGACGCCGGGTTTTGATCGCCGCGAACAGCGCCTCCGGCATCTCGGCGAAGCTGTTGAGCGCATCGGCGTCCAGCACCACCGCCGCCGCGCTGGCGATCGCCGCCAGCACCATTTCCCGCATCACCTGGCCGACGCCACCGCCCGGCCCCAGCACCACCGCGTTGAGCCGCCGGTCGTCCAGCAACGCCGTCAGTTCGGCCGCGCCATCGACCGGCCGCACCATCACGGCGAGGCTCGCCGCCGCGTTGACCGCCAAAGCCTCGCGCGGGCTGGCGATGGTCACGAGTCCCGCCCCTGCCCGCAACGCGCCGCGCGCCGCCAGCCGTCCCGCGCCGGTGCTCGACAGACCGCCGGAGACCGCCACGGCATGGCCCCGGGCATATTTGTGGTTCTCCGGTCTGGGGATCGGAAACCGATCGCCCCAAAGCCGCGGTCCGTTGGCAAAGGATTGCGGTTTGATCGTCGTCAGCACTTTGTCCGGAATACCGATATCGGCCACCGTCACCGCGCCGCAATGCAGCCGACCCGGCAGCAAAAGATGGCCGGGCTTGCGGCGGAAGAAGGTCACCGTGTGGCTGGCCTTGACCGCCACGCCCATCACCGCGCCGGTCGTGCCATTGATGCCGCTGGGCAGATCGACCGCGATCACCGGGCCGCCGGCGGCGTTCATCGCCTCGATCATCGCCCGCGCCGGCCCGGTCACTTCGCGGTCGAGGCCAGCACCGAACAGCGCATCGACGATAAGACCGCAGCCGGAGAGCTGCTCGGGCGCGGCCGCATCGACCGGACCCTTCCAGCGCTCGGCGGCAATCGCCGCATCGCCGCGCAGTTTGCTTTTGTCGCCGACGAAGCTGACGCGCACCTCAAAGTAAGCGTGCTCGGCCAGATGCCGCGCCGCCACGAAGCCGTCGCCGCCATTGTTGCCGGGCCCGGCGACGACGACGATGCGCGCCGGCGGCTTGGCAATCCGGTCGGCAAGCTCGGCGACCGCGATCCCCGCGCGCTCCATCAGCTCGATGCCTGGCATGCCGCCGGCGATGGTCAGCCGGTCGGCTTGCGCCATCTCGTCGGTGGTCAGAAGCTCGTTCATGCCGCTGACCCTAACGGTCCGTCCTGGAACCGACAATTCGCGACAACCCGCTGCGCCGCAACATGAACTTGGCTGCTGTCCATTATTTATGCATTATGCCCAACCATCGGGCATCGACATTTAGGCAGTTGCGGTATCGTGTGCCGGCCCACCATACAAACCATTGCCGCGACATAGCTTTTGCGTCACCACCGGGTTGGCACAAGACCTGCTAACTTAGCCGCGAACGTTCAGCGCGGCAGCACGCGGCGAATTCAAGCGACCAAGTCACCGGTCCGGGGAGAAAGATTTCGTAAATGAAGAAAATCGAGGCCATCATCAAGCCCTTCAAGCTCGACGAGGTGAAGGAAGCGCTCCAGGAAGTCGGTCTGCAAGGCATCACCGTCACCGAAGCCAAGGGCTTCGGCCGCCAGAAGGGCCATACCGAACTGTACCGGGGCGCCGAATACGTCGTCGATTTCCTGCCCAAGGTCAAAATCGAGATCGTTCTCGGCGACGATATGCTGGACAAGGCGGTCGACGCCATCCGCCGCGCCGCCCAGACCGGCCGGATCGGCGACGGCAAAATCTTCGTTTCCAACATCGAAGAGGTCATTCGCATCAGAACCGGTGAATCCGGTATTGACGCCATCTAACGGCTGGCCAAATGTCCCCCCTGAAACTTCCAGCCAGTAAGGGGAAACGCTACCCATGACGACAGCCAAGAATGTCATGAAGTTGATCAAGGATAACGACGTCAAATACGTCGATTTCCGCTTCACCGATCCGCGCGGCAAGTGGCAGCATGTCACTTTCGACGTCGGCATGATCGAAGAAGACACGTTCTCGGAAGGCCAGATGTTCGACGGCTCGTCGATCGCCGGCTGGAAGGCGATCAACGAATCCGACATGTGCCTGATGCCGGACCCGGCCTCGGCCTGCATCGATCCGTTCTTTGCCGAGACCACCCTCGTCCTGGTCTGCGATGTGCTCGAGCCGACCACCGGCGAATCCTACAACCGCGATCCGCGCGGCATGTGCAAGAAGGCCGAGGCTCTGGTGAAGTCGATGGGTCTCGGCGACACCATCTATTTCGGACCGGAAGCCGAGTTCTTCGTGTTCGACGACGTCAAGTATAAAGCCGATATGTACAACACCGGCTTCAAGGTCGACTCGATCGAACTGCCGACCAATTCCGACACCGATTACGAAGGCGGCAATCTCGGCCACCGCGTCGGCGTCAAGAAGGGCTACTTCCCGGTGCCGCCGCAGGACTCGGCGCAGGACATGCGCTCGGAAATGTTAGGCGCGATGGCCCGCATGGGCGCCAAGGTTGAAAAGCATCACCACGAAGTGGCCTCCGCCCAGCACGAACTCGGCCTCAAGTTCTCGCCGATGACGCAGATGGCCGACATGATGCAGGTCTACAAGTACTGCATCCACCAGGTGGCGCAGATCTACGGCAAGACCGCAACCTTCATGCCGAAGCCGATCTACGGCGACAACGGCTCGGGCATGCACTGCCACCAGTCGATCTGGAAGGACGGCAAGCCGATGTTCGCCGGCGACAAGTACGCCGGTCTCTCGGACATGTGCCTGTCCTACATCGCCGGCGTCATCAAGCATGCCAAGGCGATCAACGCCTTCACCAACCCGACCACCAACTCCTACAAGCGTCTGGTGCCGGGCTTCGAGGCGCCGGTGCTGCTCGCTTATTCGGCGCGCAACCGTTCGGCGTCGTGCCGCATCCCCTACACCGAGAGCCCGAAGGCCAAGCGCGTCGAGGTCCGTTTCCCCGATCCGCTCGCCAATCCGTATCTCGGCTTCGCCGCGCTGTTGATGGCCGGCATTGACGGCATCAAGAACAAGCTGCATCCGGGCGAGCCGATGGACAAGGATCTCTACGATCTGCCCAAGGCCGAACTGAAGCAGATCCCGACCGTGTGCGGTTCGTTGCGCGAAGCGCTCGACAGCCTCGACAAGGATCGCGAGTTCCTGAAAGCCGGCGGCGTATTCGACGACGACTTCATCGACAGCTACATCGAGCTGAAGATGACCGAAGTCATCCGCTTCGAGCACACGCCGCATCCGGTCGAATACGAGATGTACTATTCGGCGTAAGCGCCGATCATCTCTCGGCAAACAACGATCAGGGCGCTCCTCACGGAGCGCCCTTTTTCTAAGGTCTAAGATGAATTGAGGCCGCTGCCCGCTAGAGTAAGTGAGAATGCCAAATCTCAAAGACACCGTCTCCGCCATCGCCGCCGAAATGCGCGCACGCAGCGACCGTGGCGCGGTGGCGCATTACATTCCCGAACTGGCCCGCGTCGACGCCAAGCACTTCGGCATCGCCGTCGTCGCGGCGGACGGCACCATTGCGACCGGCGGCGACAGCGACATGCCGTTTTCGATCCAGAGCGTGTCGAAGGTGTTCACACTGACGCTCGCTCTCGGCCGCTATGGCGACCGGCTGTGGCGGCGCGTTGGCCGCGAACCGTCCGGTTCACCGTTCAATTCGATCGTCCAGTTGGAGCGCGAGCAAGGCATCCCGCGCAATCCCTTCATCAATGCTGGCGCCATTGCCGTCACCGATATGATTTTATCCGGCCATCAGCCGCGCGAGGCGCTCGGCGAAATCCTGTCCTTCATGCGCTTTCTCGCCGACGATACCGACATCATCATCGACGAGGCGGTCGCGGCGTCCGAGCAGCGCACCGGTTTTCGCAACGCGGCGCTCGCCAATTACATGAAATCCTTCGGCGTCTTGGACAATCCGGTCGAACTGACGTTAGGGGTCTATTTCCACCAGTGCGCCATCGCCATGTCGTGCAAACAGCTCGCCATGGCCGGGCGCTACCTGGCGCAGTCCGGCTGCCATCCGAAGACGGGATTGCAGGTGATCCAGCCCGAGCGCGCGCGGCGCATTAACGCGGTGATGCTGACCTGCGGCCACTATGACGGCTCCGGCGAATTCGCCTATCGCGTCGGCCTGCCGGGCAAGAGCGGCGTCGGCGGCGGAATTTTGGCCATCGCGCCGGGCAAAGCTTCGATAGCCGTCTGGTCGCCCGGTCTCGATGCAGCCGGCAATTCGCATCTCGGCCGGGTCGCGCTTGAGGCGCTTAGCAAGCGGATGAACTGGTCGATCTTCGGCGCATAGGCGCAATCATTCATAGTCCACGGCGCGGTTTTTCGCCCGTGCCAGATCAACGTTCGCGCCTTTTACGACTTTGCAGCGTAAGCCTCTATCTCAAGCAAGAACTCTGGACGAACAAGTTCCGGGACGATGAGAAGCATGGCTGCCGGTCGAGCGTCACCGAGAAAACGAGCACGGACCTTGACGTAGGCCGCGATATCGGAAGCACGCGTCAGATAATGTGTGACCTTTACCAGGTCGTGGACGCCCATCCCGGCGTGACCAAGCATCGTCACAATGTGTGTCCAAGCTATCTCCGCCTGTCCCACAATATCGGACGGCAGTGGGCCATCCAACGGCAAACCGGGTGTCCCCGACGTGAAGAGCCAGCGACTGTTGGCGGGTACTTCCGTCGCGTCACTGTAGAGACCTATCTTTTTGGCAACGCCAATATCGTGGATTTTGTTCGGCATGGGAAATCCTTGTTAAGTAAACGTCAGATTGCGCGTCTTGAATCTAGCGTAAGTTCTTCAAACGATCGCGACACAGTCGATTTCTACGTCAAACGGACCATGCCACGACGGCACATGCACGAAAGTTCGGGTTGGCGATTCGTTGGGGAAGTAGCGCGCGTAAACGTCGTTAAAGGCAGCAAAGTGCGAGGGTTCGGGTGTGCAATAGACATTGCACTTGACCACTTGTGCCAGTGACGATCCCGCCGCTTCCAAACAGTGCTTCATCTGATCGAGCACGATTTCAGCCTGGCGCTCGAACGGCAACGGCCTGATATCGCCGGTTTCGGGATCGAACGGCGGCAGGCCGGACAAATATACAATGCCATTAGCGACAATCACCGGAAAGATCGGGCCTTTCCGGCGCCTTTCCAGATAGCTCGATATTGGCTCCACGCGTAATCGCTCGATCATGTCGCACCTCGGTTAATTGAGGTTGCACCCTATCGCGAGCTACCCGCCGGATGGTTCGGCTGATACCGAACTGTCGCTGCTTGCCGAGGCTAAGACTGCCGCGATAGAACTGCCCATGGTCGCGGCGGCAAATATGGTCGAGGTGGCAGCGCTGGTCGGCGACACCGCGCGGGCCACGATGCTGTCCGCGCTGATGGGCGGCCAGGCTTTGACCGCTAGTGAGCTCAGCGCGCTCGCGCGAATTTCCAAATCCACCGCCAGCGGACATCTCAAGAAGCTGATTGGCGCCCGGCTACTCGCGGTGACGCAGAAACGCCGAAACCGCTATTACCGCATCGCTTCACCCCTGGTGGCGAAGATGCTGGAAAGCATCAAGGCGGTTGCTGCCCTTGAGACCCCGCCCCGCTATCAGCCACGTTCGATCCAAAATGATCGATTACGTATGGCGCGCACCTGCTACGACCATTTGGCAGGTCAACTGGGCGTGGCTATCGCCGACGCGCTCGTTGCCAAAGGCTATATTGTTCTCACCGATGAAGGTGGCGAAGTAACGGATTCGGGTGCGCATTTCCTTCGCGACTTTGGCGCGGAATTGAGACCGAAATCTCGAAGCAGGCGAATTTTCTGCCGACCGTGCCTCGATTGGAGCGAGCGCCGGTATCACATCGCGGGTCTCATCGGCGCGGAAATCTGGCGGCGTTGTCTGGAGCTTGGCTGGCTTCAACGAAACCGTAACACACGGGCGGTGCAAGTGACCCGGACCGGACAAATTGGCTTGCGGGACGTGTTTGGCATAACGCTGAAATTGGACAGCAGTTCCTCTCGAAGTGCGTAATTTACTTCGTACTGGATATTGCTCTGCTCGATCCGCCGGCCCATGACCGAGCGGACGGCGCGGGCCGTCCCCGGTAGCTTCAGGGTTCACGGCCTAGTTCGTGCGCGTCGGCTGCTCGTCGCGGATCGCTTCTTCGTGGTACCAGCTGCCGCCGGTCACGCTGTCGCCATAGCCCGGCACGACAGACGGTGCATTCAGATTGCGCGGGCTCTTGAGCCCGGCCCGGCCACCGACCGGAAACTGAAAAATTTGCGCCGACTCTCTCTGCTGGTTCATGGTTAGCTGGTTGGGCATTTTCGTCTCTCCACTGATGCCGCGCCTCAGGCGCGTCAGACAGACATCCAGTTGTTACCGAGGTAACGTTTCGGAACACATAATGTTCGGTAGCAGATTCTGAAGGGCGAAAGCGTGCAAACCGCTAATTAAATCAGCAGTTTGCCTATTGATTGGGCAGCTTTCGCGCTGCATCCCGTATCGACATCGTCCTGATCGCCAATCGTTTTCGAGCGCGGCATGCAGGAACGTCGTAGCGATCCCGGCTGCGATGCAGAACCGGCAACGGATTTGCTTGTAAAATCCGCACTGCACAACGCGCGGGCGCTGCCGCTCGCCGGCCGGTTGCGCTAGGGAACCTGGGGTCTGGCTGCTCCGATCGCCTTTGGCATATTGATTGCTTAGGGGGAGGTAGTCGTTGACGGCCGGGAGTGCCTTTGGCGGCTGAACTAGGCACAGGGTTCTCCTCAACTACGTCGCTTCATCAGCATGAGAGATTCTCAATGACAAAGTACAAGCTCGAGTACATTTGGCTCGACGGCTACAAGCCGGTTCCAAATTTGCGTGGCAAAACCCAGATCAAGGAATTCGACGCTTTCCCGACCCTCGAACAGCTTCCGCTGTGGGGCTTCGACGGCTCGTCGACGATGCAGGCCGAAGGCCATTCGTCCGATTGCGTGCTCAAGCCGGTTGCCTGCTATCCGGACGGCGCCCGCACCAACGGCGTCCTGGTGATGTGCGAAGTCATGATGCCGGATGGCGTCACGCCGCACGCGACCAACAAGCGCGCCACCATCCTCGACGATGCCGGCGCCTGGTTCGGTTTCGAGCAGGAATACTTCATGTACAAGGACGGCCGCCCGCTCGGCTTCCCGGCCTCCGGCTATCCGGCGCCGCAAGGCCCGTATTACACCGGCGTCGGCTACAGCAATGTCGGTTCGGTCGCGCGCGAGATCGTCGAGAAGCATCTCGACCTCTGCCTGTTCGCCGGCATCAACCACGAAGGCATCAACGCCGAAGTGGCCAAGGGCCAGTGGGAATTCCAGATCTTCGGCAAGGGCTCGAAAAAAGCCGCTGATGAAATGTGGATGGCCCGCTATCTGCTGCAGCGGCTGACCGAAAGCTACGGCATCGACATCGAATATCACTGCAAGCCGCTCGGCGACACCGACTGGAACGGCTCGGGAATGCACGCCAACTTCTCGACCGAGTATATGCGTACCGTCGGCGGCAAGGCCTATTTCGAAGCGATGATGAAGGCCTTCGCCGAAAACTGGAAAGAGCACATCGACGTGTACGGTCCGGACAACGATAAGCGCCTGACCGGCAAGCACGAGACCGCGCCGTGGAACAAGTTCTCCTACGGTGTGGCCGATCGTGGCGCTTCGATCCGCGTGCCGCACTCCTTCGTCAAGGGCGACGCCTACAAGGGCTATCTGGAAGATCGCCGCCCGAACTCGCAAGGCGACCCCTACGCCATCGCCTCGCAGATCCTCAAGACCATCGCTTCGGTCCCGACATCGGCCAAATCGGCCGCTGCCTGAGGCTGAACTTCAGTTTCCTCCTGGAAGACTTCAGAGGGCGCCCTGTCACGGGCGCCCTTTTCTTTTCTTACTTCACCACTCCCTGTGGGAGAGGTCGACGCGCCATAAGCGCGTTAACGCGCGTCTTCGACGCGCTATGGCGCGGCGGGTGAGGGGTTACGGTCTACCGAGGGAATTAGCCCCCCTCACCCCAACCCTCTCCCCAAAGGGGAGAGGGAGCGCAGTTAATGTGCGTTGCTCACCTCAAAACAAGTAGGCCCGGCACCCTTTCAACGCCGCCAGCCCACCGCTAGATAGGCGGCTGGAGAGCCATTGATATGAACCGCCCGAACAAAGCCGCCAAAGACCCCGCCGCCCGCGACCTCGAGACCTGGCGGGCGCTGTGGCCGAGCCAGACGCCGGAGCAATCCGTGCCGCTCCTCAAGGCGCTGCATATCCTGACCCGCGAGGGCACGCTCAACGCCGATTCTCGGCGCAAATTGACCCAGGTGCTGCACCTGACGCAGATGCTGCGGCCGGCGCTCGCTGACCTCATGAAGGACGATGCCTCCCCGGGGCTCGCCGATGTCGGCGCTGGCAAATCCTATCTCGGCTTTATCCTCTACGACCTGATCTTCGGCCCCGCCGGGCGCGGCTCGGTTGTCGGCATCGAGACGCGCGAACAACTGGTTAAGTCGTCGCGCGAACTGGCGGCGGCCTCGGGCTTCGACCGCATGTCGTTCATCGCCGCTCCCGTCGCGGAAGCGACGCTCCCCGGCGGCAAGGCGGACATGGTCACCGCGCTGCACGCCTGCGACACCGCGACCGACGACGCCATCCGCTTTGCACTGCGCCACGACGCCAAAGTGATCGCTTTGGTGCCGTGCTGTCAGGCGGAAGTCGCGCGCCTGCTCGAAGGTCAGCAAGGTCCGTTGCGCCAGTTGTGGCGGCATCCGATTCAGCGCCGCGAATTCGGCGCCCATGTCACCAATGTCATTCGCGGCCTCGTCCTCGAAGCGCACGGCTACAAGGTGCGGGTCACCGAATTCACCGGCCTCGAGCACACGATGAAGAACGAACTGATCCTGGCCGAGCGCCACCAGCGCGGCAACGCGCAGGCCCGCGGCGAATTGAACCGGCTGATCGACCAGCTTGGCGTCAAGCCGGCGCTGCTCGATGTCGTGCCGGCTTGAGATGCGGTGGACATGCGAACTTGCGTCATACTCCGCTCATTCCCGCGAAGGCGGGAATCCAGAAGCCACACGCCAAGGCCATTCCTATTTTCACTGGACCCCCGCTTTCGCGGGGGTGAGCGGATTTTGTTTCGATGAGCGATGCCTTGATTCCAACTGACAATAGCACCGGCACCATCGCCCTTTACGGCGCGCCGCCGGCCGACGTCGTCGACCTTCCCGCCGGCGCGACACAGTTCTCGCCGCTTAAGCCCGGCGCGTCGGTTCTGGAGCAACAGGCCGAAGCGAGCCTCGACGAACTTGTCATGCTCGCGCCGCCCGGCACGTTGGAGCGGCGCTACGTGATCGCATTGTCTTTGCGCGCGCTCAAAGTCGGCGCGCCCTTCACCATCCTCGCGCCGAAGGATCGCGGCGGCACGCGGTTGCGCAAGGAGTTGCAGGCGTTCGGCTGCGACTTTGAAGAAACGTCGCGCGCGCATCACCGCATTTGCGCAGGCTTGCGGCCGCAAAGCCTGACCGGCATCGATGAAGCCTTGGCCGAGGGCGGCCCGCGTCTGATCGATGAGCTCGGCCTGTGGTCGCAACCCGGCGTTTTCAGTTGGGACCGGCTCGATCCCGGCACTGCAATGCTGATCGAGCGACTGCCGGCCTTGCGCGGCCGCGGCGCCGATTTCGGCTGCGGCATCGGCATCCTGGCGCATGCGGTGCTGACCTCGCCGCAGGTCACCGAAATCCATCTCGTCGACATCGACCGCCGCGCCATCGAATGCGCGCAGCACAATGTCGCCGATCCGCGCGCGCGCTTTCTGTGGGCCGACATCCGCAGCGCCGAATTGGCCGATCTCGATTTCGTCGTCATGAACGCGCCGTTTCACGACGCCGGCGCCGAGGACAAGAAACTGGCGCAGACCTTCGTGCAGCGCGCCGCACGCTGCTTAAGCAAAGGCGGCGTCTGCTTCATGGTCGCCAACCGCCACCTGCCTTATGAGGCAATCCTGACGCCGACCTTCAAGCGCACTGAGCTTGTCATCGAGACCGGCGGTTACAAGATCTACGAGGCGCACACGTGAGCAAAGCGCCTAACCTGCGGCTCGACCGCCTGCTGTCCAATCTCGGCTATGGCTCGCGCCGCGAGGTGCAGCAGGTGATCTGGGCCGGGCTGGTCACGCTCGACGGCGAAGTGGTCGACGACAGCGATGCCAAGATCGCCGTTACGCCCGATCTGGCCAAGCGCATGATCGTCGATGGCGAGCCGCTCGATCCGCCGCCCGGCGTCGCGCTGATGCTGAACAAGCCCCTTGGCGTCACCTGCTCGCACAAGGAACTCGGGCCCCTCGTCTACGGGCTTTTGCCGGAACGCTGGCGCCGGCGCGAGCCGGCGATCTCCACCGTCGGCCGCCTCGACAAGGACACGTCCGGTCTCCTGTTGATGACCGACGACGGCGCGCTGCTGCACAAGATCATTTCGCCGCGCAGCAATGTCTCCAAGCGTTACGACGTTACGCTCGACCGGCCCTTGCGCGGCGATGAAGTAGCGCTGTTCGCGTCGGGAACCATGATGCTGGAAGGCGAGGACAAGCCGCTGCTGCCGGCGCAGATGGAAGTCGTCACCGACAAGCGCGCGCGCGTCACCATCAGCGAGGGCCGCTACCACCAGGTGCGCCGCATGTTCGCGGCCGTCGGCAACCATGTCAATGCGCTGCACCGCGACCGTGTCGGCGGCCTGCCATTGCCGGACGACCTTGCGCCGGGGCAATACCGTCTTCTGACCGACGCCGATTTAAAATTGGTATTGGAAGCCCGCGCTTAGGCGATCGCGCCGATCACCAGCAGGATAACGCCGAGACCGGCGGCGATGCCGGCCAGCGTCACCAGCATCTGCTTGCGCTGGCGGCGCGGACCGTAGACGCCGGCGGCGCGGCGTTCGGCGATCAAGGCGGCATCGTATTCAGCCGAAGTCGAAAAAGAACAGGCCCAGGCGGCGCCGGCACTCTGCGCGTACAGCGCGAGCGACGCGGCATCGGTGGAGGAAGGGCTGCGGCTGGATCGGTTCAACATGAAACGATGGTAGCGCGCGGATGGTAAACGGTACGTTTATTTTATCGCGCCACCACCGCCGCGGTCGCCGATTTCGGCCGGCGTGCGACAAAGCGGCGTAACGCCGTACCGGGCGGTTCGCGCGCGGCGGCAAGCGCCCTCGCCTGCGCCGCGTCCGGCTCATCCTCGGCGCAGCGATATCGATTGCGGCCTTCGCGTTTCGCCAGATAAAGCGCCTCGTCGGCGCGCAGCAACAGCGCGTCGAGATCGGGCACCGCTTTGTACGACGTCGCCATGCCGATGCTGACGGTGGAGCCGACGGCGATGTCGTCGACCATCAGCCCGGCGATTTCGTAAGCCGCGCGCAGGCGCTCGGCGACGTGACAGGCGCCGGCCATGTCCTCGGGCACCATGGCGACGAATTCCTCGCCGCCAAGTCGCGCGACGATATCGGTGGCGCGTACGCTGCCCAGCGCGGTGCGCGCGAACACTTTCAGCACGCTGTCGCCGGTGGCGTGGCCGAAACGGTCATTGACCGATTTGAAGTGATCGAGATCGAACATCAGCAAGGTCACCGGCTCGCCGCGCGCGCCTTGCGCCGCCTGCATCTTGGTGGCGGTTTCGATAAAGGCGCGGCGGTTGAGCAGGCCGGTCAGCGCGTCGGTGGTCGCCGCCTTGCGGTAGAACTGGACGTGGCTGTCCTTGACCATCACCAGCACGATATAGGCCGTGCCCATCGCATAGACGATGCTGGCCAGCGCGAACACGGTCACCCAATGGGCGGCGAAGACATCCGGCGCAAAGGTGCGCAGGCCGATCGGCACCATGAACATCGCCGCGTACAGGCACGGCACCAGAATCGCCGCGGTGCGCGAATAGAACGCCTTGCGCCGCTCGCGCAGCAATTCGACCGCGATGAACACGCCGTAGATGCCGATCACCAGCGCGCCCAATCCGATGCGCGCCTGCGTGCCGGTTTCCAGCCCCTGCAACTGGCACAGGAACAGCCAGATCGCCGCGCCGGACAACGCGGCCAGCGGCCACAATCGCCGGCCGTGAAACAGCCGCACGCCGCTCCAGATCATGCCGCAAGCGATGAAGATCATCGCCTCGGCGATATCGGGCGGCAGCTTGAACCAGGGATCGGGCGCGCCCCACAAAGCGATTGCCGCCGCGCCGATCAGATAGGCTGAGCCCCACCAGGCGAGCGCGCGCACGTCGCGCTGCTGCAGCCAGGTCGTGATCAGCAGCAGGCCAAGGAAGCCGACAATGCACACCGCCACGAAAACCAAAGTCGGGACGTCGAGCAGTCCTTGCTGATAGGTGGCGGCGTCGAGCATTCAGTCTCCAAGAGCGCCGGACTCTGCGTCCTGCGGTAAATATCCGGCGGTGGCCGTAGAATACCCATGCAGGCGTGCGAAAAGCCTTGCCGTCATCGGCCGCTTTCGAAACAAGAATTTCGCAAATTGAAGACAAATTGAAACGAGCGGGAACTTAAAAATGACCTGCGCGCCAACAAAACGGGCGCAACCGAAGTTGCGCCCTTTTGCCGACATCGTTGAAGCGAAAATTTAGCGCTTCGAGAACTGGAACGAACGGCGGGCCTTGGCCTTGCCGTACTTCTTGCGCTCGACGACGCGCGAGTCGCGGGTGAGAAACCCGCCCTTCTTGAGCGCGCCGCGCAGATCCGGCTCGAAGTAGGTCAGCGCCTTGGAGATGCCGTGACGCACGGCGCCGGCCTGGCCGGACAGACCGCCGCCCGAGACGGTGCAGATCACGTCATATTGGGTGACACGGTTGGCGCAGACCAGCGGCTGCTGGATCAACATGCGCAACACCGGACGGGCGAAGAAGGCTTCGACGGTGCGGGTGTTGACGACGATCTTGCCGGAGCCCGGCTTGATCCAGACGCGGGCGACCGCGTTCTTGCGCTTGCCGGTCGCGTAGGCGCGGCCCTGCTTGTCAAGTTTCTGGACGTAAGTGGGAGCTTCGGGAGCGGCCGGCTTGAGGGCGGCGAGGCCTTCCATGGATTGTACGGTCTCGGCCACGATTAAGCACTCCTCACGTTCTTGCGATTCATCGCCGCGATATCCAGCGGCTCCGGCTTCTGCGCTTCATGCGGATGCTCGGCGCCCGGATAGACACGCAGGTTGCCGAACTGCACCCGGCCGAGCGGACCGCGCGGCAGCATGCGTTCGACGGCCTTCTCGACGATCCGTTCGGGGAACTTGCCCTCGAAGATCGAGCGCGCGGTGCGCTCCTTGATGCCGCCGATGAAACCGGTGTGGTGATAATAGACTTTGTTGTCACGCTTGCGGCCGGTGAACACCACCTTGGCGGCATTGATGACGATGACGTTGTCGCCATCGTCGGCGTGCGGGGTATAGGTCGCCTTGTGCTTGCCGCGCAGGCGCATGGCGACGATCGTGGCGAGACGGCCGACGACGAGCCCGGAGGCGTCGACGATCAGCCATTTCTTCTCGATGTCGGCGGCCTTTGCCGATTTAGTCGTCTTCATGAGAAATCCTTGGAGGTGGCGAAGCGGAATAAGTCCGCGTGCCGAACTGGCCGGGTTCTAGCCGACGGCCTGGCGCCGGTCAACGCTTGTCGCAAGATATTAAACCTACAATATCAACAACTTATAAGAAAGGTACAATCGCACCACCGGCTAATCACTTCTGGACGGGGATCGAATAGGTCGAGGTGACATGCGCCACCGGCTCGTCGTCGCCGTCGGAATAGATCGACACCTCGCCGACCGCCAGCCTCTTGCCCACCTTCATCAGCCGCGCATCGGCGATCAGGTCGGCCTGCGCGGGCTTGCGCAGGAAGTTGATGTTGAGATTGGTGGTCACAGCCAGCGGCTGCGGCCCGACGGCCGAGAACACCGCGACATACATGGCGAAATCGGCCAGTTCCATCATGGTCGGCCCGGAAATGGTGCCGCCCGGCCGCAAATGGTCCTCGTGAAACGCCTTGCGGACGCGGATATCGCCGTACTCGACGCGCTCCAGCGACAGGCCGCTGCCCTCGAAAAAGGCCTGGGGAAACTCGGCCTTGAGCAGCGCTTCGATGGCCTCAGCGGTCATGGCGGATGGTTTGGCCGGTTTCGACATCGCACTACCCCCGCCGGTTTGTCCGGCTTCCCCGTTCTTAGAGAGACCGAGCGCCGCGCTCAACCGCCAAATCCGTCATCCTGGGGTGCGCGCCATTTGGCGGCTCGCACCTCAGGATGACGGGTCGGGTGGGTTGCGCGCAACTCCCATCGGAATAAGGTTCGCCTCATGAACGTCCACACCCAAGCCGACACCGCGGTCCTGCTGCAACAGCGCGATGGCCCGATCGCCATCCTCACGCTCAACCGCCCGCGCGCGCGCAACAGCCTGTCGGAGGCGTTGCTCATCGCACTGTCGGAGACCTTCGCCGCCATCGCCGCCGACACATCGGTGCGCGCGGTGGTGCTGACCGGCAACGGTCCTGCGTTTTGCGCCGGTCACGACATGAAAGAACTGACCGCGCGGCGCAGCGACGCCGATGGCGGCCGCGCCTACTTTAAAACCATCATGACGACCTGCAGCGCCATGATGCAGCAGATCGTCCATCTGCCGCAGCCGGTCATCGCCGCCGTCTCGGGCGTCGCCACCGCCGCCGGTTGTCAATTGGTCGCCAGTTGCGATCTCGCGGTCGCCTCCTCCGCCGCCAAGTTCGCCACGCCCGGCGTCGACATCGGCCTCTTCTGCTCGACGCCGATGGTCGCGCTGTCGCGCAACGTGTCGCGCAAGCACGCGATGGAAATGCTGCTAACTGGCGACATGGTCGAAGCGGAACGCGCCGTCGAGATCGGCCTCATCAATCGCGTCGTGCCGGTGGGCGAAGAGCTTGATGCCGCAGTGGCGCTGGCCAAACAGATCGCCTCGAAATCGTCCTACACGCTCAAGATCGGCAAGCAGGCGTTCTACCAGCAGGCCGAGATGGGGCTTGCCGCCGCCTATGCTTACGCTTCCGAGGTGATGACCGAGAACATGATGGCGCGCGACGCCGAGGAAGGCATCTGCGCCTTCATCGACAAGCGCAAGCCGACCTGGGAAGACCGGTAGCGTTCACATCGCCAGTGCGCGCGTTACCGCCTCGCAGCGCTGTCGCAATCGCGGCGCCGTATAATCGAGAAACATGCGCAGCTTCGGCGATGGATGTTTGCCGTCGGGATAAACCAGATGAATCGGCGTCGGCTCGGTCTCAAATGCGCCGAGCACGCGCACAAGTTTGCCTTCGCTCAATGCATCGATAGCCTGATAGCTCAGCAGCCGCGTTACGCCGAAGCCGGCGAGCGCGGCGTCGAGCGCGGCTTCCGCCGTGGTGACGATCAGCCGCGGCTTGATCGCGATTTCGATGCCGCTGTCGGCGGCGCCGAAACGCCAACGGCCCGTCGCATCGAGACCGCCGAATGAAATAAGATCGTGGCCGTGAAGCTCGCGCGGCGACTGCGGCGCGGCGCGCCGCGCGAGATAGCCAGGTGAGGCGACCGTCACGCGATTGACCGCGCCGATCCGCGTCGCAATCGCCGACGTATTGGCAAGGCCGCCGATACGCAGCGCGACGTCGATGCCATCGTCGACCAGATCGACGGAACGGTCGAGCAGCATCAGCCGCACATTCACTTCGCGGTACTGCGCAAGAAACTCCAGGACCAGCGGCAACAGATGCTTGCGGCCGAACACGATCGGCGCCGTTACCCGCAGCTCACCGCGCGGCGCCTGGCCCTGCCCCGCCGCCGCCAGTTCGATTTCCTCGAGATCGGCGATCACCCGTTTGGCGCCGGCAAGAAACCTTTGCCCGGCGTCGGTCACGCTGACGGCACGCGTTGTGCGGGTTAATAGCCGCACGCCGAGCCGCGCTTCGAGATCGGCGATGGCGCGGGATATCGCCGCCGGCGAGCGATTGAGGTGCCGCGCAGCCCCGGCAAAACTGCCGCGTTCAGCGACTTGCACAAATACCGAGGCGTCTTCGATCCGGTCCATATTATTCCGTTTATCGGTTCAATCAATTCATTAATATACAGATTATCATTTACAGCAACATAGTCGATTGTTCGCCATAAGCCGGGCAAACCCGCCCCGCATGAAGGACATAGCCATGACCCTCCTGACCACGATCGACCCCGTATTCGCCGAACCGAAAGCCAAGGCCCTGCTGGACGGCGTCCAGAAGAAGCTCGGCGTTACGCCGAACATGATGCGGGTCATGGCGTCCAACCCCAGCGTGCTTGGCGCCTATCTCGGCTTTGCCGGCGCGCTCGGCGGCGGCCTGCTGGGCGCCAAACTGCATGAACAGATCGCGCTCGCGGTCGCGCAGGCGAATGGCTGCGACTATTGTCTCGCCGCGCATTCGTTGCTCGGCAAGGGTGCCGGATTAAACGACGCCGACATTGCCACTGCCCGCACTGGCGCCTCGCTCGATCCCCGCACCGCCGCCGTTCTGACACTGGCCCGCCGGCTGGTGCAGACGCGCGGCCGCGCCACGGCAACCGATATCGCCCAGGCGCGCGCGGCTTCCGTGAACGACGCCGAGATCCTCGAAGTCATCGCCTCGGTGGCCTTGAACATCTTTACCAACTACCTGAACCTGACCGCCGATACGGATATCGACTTTCCACCGGCCGCCAAGCTGGCGCAGGCCGCCTGAACCCGTATTGTCTCCGATGGGTCCGGCCTCTCGCCGGGCCCATCATGCCGTCAGAGAAAAGTCATGACCGCAGCCAACAACGCCTCCCTCGTCTTCACCCCCGCCGCCCAACAGGCACAAGCCGAACGCGGCTCGGCGAAACACTACGCGCAGCGCATCGAGCAAGGCTTTCCCGACGCGGTGACGCCGGAGCTGGCCGCCTTCATCGCCGAAATGGACACGGTCTTTCTCGGCACGGCCAATGCCTCAGGCGCGCCCTACATCCAGCATCGCGGCGGGCCGAAGGGCTTCATCAAGGTCATCGACGCCCATACGCTCGGCTTTGCCGATTATCGCGGCAACCGGCAATACATCACGCTGGCGAATTTGAGCGAGAACGACCGCGCCTATCTGTTCCTGCTCGATCCGGCGCGCAAGCAGCGCATCAAACTGTGGGGCCGCGCCCGCGTCGTCGAGAACGATCCCGCTCTGGTCGAAAAACTGTTCGACAAGGGCTACAAGGCCAAGCCGGAGCGCGCGATTTTGTTTACGATCGAAGCCTGGGACGTGAACTGCTCGCAACACATCGTCACGCGCTTCACCGAGACCGAGATCGAAGGCGCGTTCGACAGGATACAAATGAAGATCGCCGAACTGGAAGCCGAGAACGCCGCGTTGCGGGCGCAGCTGGCGCAAGGGTCAAAATGAACCACGACTCTTACCCCGACAGTTACATCCGCGGCATTCTCAACACCGTGAAGACCATCGCCATGGTCGGCTTTTCGCCGAACACCAGCCGGCCGAGCTATTTCGTCTTCAAATATTTCCTCGAGCGCGGCACCCGAGTCATTCCGGTCAATCCCGGTCACGCCGGCAAGGAAGTCCTTGGCCAGAAAGTCTACGGCAAACTCGCCGATATCCCTGAGCCAATCGACATGGTCGATATTTTCCGTGCCTCCGAGTTTGTCCCCGGCGTGGTGCAGGAGGCGCTGGCGCTCACGCCTTTGCCGCAGGTGATCTGGATGCAGCTCGAAATTCGCAATGACGAAGCCGCCGCGATGGCCGAGGCCGCCGGCATCAAGGTCGTTATGAACCGCTGCCCGAAAATCGAATATGGGCGCCTGTCGTCGGAGATTTCCTGGATGGGCATCAATTCGCGCACTTTGTCGTCAAAGCGCGGGCAGATTCTTCCCGGCGGCGTGCAGCGCATGGGATTGGGCAACGCCGGCGACAAGAAAAACGACTGATTTATGCCAAGCCTTGACGCGCGGCCCGTCCGGCCCGTTTAATCCCGCCCAACATCATTCCACAAGGAATCGCCGCCATGGCTGACGCCGAACGCACACCCGGATTCAACACGTTGGCCGTCCATGCCGGCGCCAAACCCGATCCGACCACAGGCGCGCGCGCCACGCCGATCTATCAGACGACGTCCTTCGTGTTCGACGATGTCGAGCACGCCGCGTCGCTGTTTGGTTTGCAAGCCTTCGGCAACATCTATACGCGTATCGGCAACCCGACCTGCGCCGTGCTGGAAGAGCGCGTCGCCGCGCTGGAAGGCGGCACTGCCGGCCTCGCCGTTGCTTCGGGCCACGCGGCGCAGCTCATCGTCATGCAGACTTTGCTGATGCCGGGCGATGAGTTCATCGCCTCGAAAAAGCTCTATGGCGGCTCGATCAACCAGTTCAACAATGCGTTTAAAAGCTTCGGCTGGAACGTGGTCTGGGCCGATCCGGACGACATCGGTTCGTTCGAGCGCGCGGTGTCGCCGAAGACCAAGGCGGTCTTCATCGAATCCATCGCCAATCCCGGCGGCGTCATCACCGACATCGAGGCGGTCGCCACCGTCGCGCGCAAGGCCGGCGTGCCGCTGATCGTCGATAACACGCTGGCGACGCCTTATCTGTGCAAGCCGATCGACTTCGGCGCCGACATCGTCGTCCACTCGCTCACCAAATTCCTCGGCGGTCATGGCAATTCGATCGGCGGCATGATCGTCGATGCCGGCACATTCAACTGGTCGCGCGACAAGAAATATCCGATGCTGTGCGAGCCGCGCGCCGAGTATTCAGGCATCGTGCTGCACGAGACCTTCGGCAACTTCTCCTTCGCCATCGCCTGCCGCGTGCTGGGCCTGCGCGATCTCGGCCCGGCTTTGTCGCCGTTCAATGCATTTTTGATCGCCACCGGCATCGAGACCCTGCCGCTGCGCATGCAGCGCCATTCCGACAATGCGCTCGCCGTCGCGCAATGGCTCGCGGGTCATCCGCAGGTCGCCTGGGTCAGCTATCCGGGCCTGCCCGGCGACAAGTATCATGCGCTGGCGCAGAAATATGTGCCGAAAGGCTGCGGCGCGGTGATGACCGTCGGCTTGAAGGGCGGCTACGACGCCGGCGTCAAACTGGTGTCGAACGTGAAACTGTTCTCGCATCTGGCGAACATCGGCGACACCAAGTCGCTGATCATTCATCCGGCCTCGACCACGCACAAGCAGCTGACCGACGCACAGAAGACGCAGGCCGGCGCCGGGCCCGACGTCGTGCGCCTGTCGATCGGCATCGAGGACAAGGACGACATCATCGCCGATCTCGAACTCGGGCTGAAGTAGACCGGGCCGTGGCGAGGACGTTCGTTGCTTTGATGATGGTCGCCCTCGCCGCGACCGCCGCGCAGGCGGCATCGCCGCTCGTCTATCTGCGCGATATCGACGCCAGCATCCGCCAGGACATGCGTTATGCCGGGGCCGACAACTTCACCGGCAGGCCGCTGCCCGGTTACGGCGCGGGCGAATGCATGTTGCGTCGTCCCGTCGCGATCGCGCTGAAAGCCGTGCAGGCGGAGCTTGCCGGACGCGCTCTGTCGCTCAAGGTCTATGACTGCTATCGCCCGACCCGCGCGGTCGCCGCGATGGCCCGCTGGTCGCGCGGCGCGGGTGGCCCCGACACGTCGCGTTTTTATCCGGCGGCAGAGCGGAACCAGTTGTTCGCGCTCGGTTACATTTCCGGATTTTCGGCACATTCGCGCGGGGTCGCCGTCGATCTGACGATCGTGCCGCGCGACGCCGCGCCCGCCGCTGCGCCCACGCGCGCCGGTCCCTGCACGGCGCCGCAAGGCGAGCGCGCGCCGGACGATAGCCTCGACATGGGCACCGGCTTCGACTGCTTCGACACCAAGAGCTACACCCGCGACACGACGATCGCGCCGGCCCAGGCCGCCAATCGCCGACTATTGTTAGACGCGATGCGCAAGCACGGCTTCACCAATTACAAACGCGAATGGTGGCATTTCTCGTTCAACGGCGCCGATGACGGCGAAGCTTTCGATATGCCGGTTCGGCCACGCTAGTTCAGGCTTTGGTCAACGTCTTCGCGACATAATCGGCGACCCGGTCGAGCGTCGCCTGTTGCGTCCAGATCGCCGTCACTGCCTTGTCGGTCGCGGCGCCGGACAGCGCCATGCGCTCGCTCACGGCTTGCCGGATTTGCGATTTGGTCTGCGCAAACGCTTGCGGCGAAAGCCCGGCGTAGAACCGCGCCGCCGCGAGCGCGCGCGGCATCAACTCGCCCGGCTCGACGACCTCGTCGATCCAGCCTTTATGCAACGCCGCCTCAGTCGGATAGGTCGCGCCGGTCAAAGCGAACTCGGACAAATAGCGCGGCGGCACGGCGAAGCGCACGATCTCGAAAGCCAGCGCCGGCAGCGGCACACCGACCAGCATTTCGGTAATGCCGATGCGGCCGGCGTCGCGCGCCATGATGCGGCGGTCGCCGCAGGCGGAAAGCACCGCGCCGCCGGCCATGGCGTGGCCGTTGATCGCCATCACCACCGGCTTGGGGTGAAAGAACACCGCGTCGTAAAGTCTGTGCAGGCTCGGCAGAAAGGCGCGCACGTAATCGGCGCCGCCGGCGCTCAGGCGTTTCAAATCGACGCCGGCGGAAAAGATGCCGCCTTGCGCGGTCAGAACGATCGCCTTGGCTTCGGCGGTGCGCAGATCGACAAATCGCCGCGCCAGCGCTTCGCAGAACTCGCTGTCCAGCGCATTGGCCTTGCCGTGCGTCATGGTCAGCACGGCGATGTCGCCCTCGGCGCGCTGCTCGATCATGCGCCCTGCTCCGCCCATTGCGCCGCGCCCGCTTGCCTGTGTTTCGACAGCGCTTGCGCATGGGAGACAGCCAGCGTCAGCACCACGATGGCCAGCAACTGGTGCGCCAGCGCCAAAGCCAACGGCGCGGCATAAAGCAGCGTGACGATGCCGAGCGCCGCCTGCGCCGTCACCGCCACTGCCAACAGCAAGGCGCCACGCGCCGCGATGCCGCGCCGCGCATCGTAAGCATGCGCCAGCGCCAGCAGAAAGATCGTATAGGCCAGCATGCGGTGATCGAACTGCACGGTGAGCGTATTCTCGAACAGATTGCGCCAGGCCGGCTGCGCCAGCCACAGACGCGCGGCGTCCGGCACCAGGGCGCCGTCTATCAGCGGCCAGGTATTATAGGTCAAGCCGGCATCGAGCCCGGCCACCAATGCGCCGAGATAGATCTGTACCAGCACCAGCAACGCGATCGCCAGCGCCACGACACGCTGCCGCGCCGGCGCCTCGATCACCGTCACAGGACGCAACCCTTGCGCCGTCCACAGCACCGCGGCGTAGATCGCGCAGGCCAAGGTCAAGTGAAAGCCGAGCCGATATTGCGACACCTTGACCAGATCGCTGCCGACGCCCGAGGCGACCATCCACCAGCCGACCGCGCCGAGCGCGGCGCCGCCGGCGAAGATCGTCCACAACCGCGCCCGCAATCGCTTCGGTACATCGCCGCGCCAGAGAAAAAACAGAAACGGCACGAGAAACACAAAGCCGGTCGAGCGCGCCAGCACGCGATGCGACCACTCCCAGAAATAGATCACCTTGAAGTCGGTGAGACTCATGCCCTGGTTGCGCTCGCGGTATTGCGCGATTGCCTGATACTTGGCGAATTCGTCCTGCCACTGCGCCGCGCTCAAGGGCGGCAGCACGCCGGTCACCGGCTTCCATTCGGTGATCGACAGCCCGCTTTCCGTCAGCCGCGTCGCGCCGCCGACCGCGAGCGTCAGAAAGATCATGGCGGCGACGGCGTAAAGCCACAGCCGCACCGCGCGCAGGCGCCGCGCCGCGATGTCCGTCTCTGGCGTTGATTCCGGCATGATCTGACGCGCGCTTTTTTAAGGCCTTGCGGGAGGGTGCGCGGACCATATAGTCAGGGCCGCACCGAAGGCAACTCGCCTTTCCGACCGCCACATTCAAGAGATGCCATGCCGCCCCGCCTGCGCCGATTCATCGGAACCATCGCTCTGCTCACGCTTGTCATCGTCTGGGCGCTGCTCGCCATGGCGCTGGCGCAGTCGGTGCTGACCGATATCAACGGCTTTGTCGCGGCG
>CAIMEA010000021.1 GCA_903839845.1 uncultured Hyphomicrobiales bacterium | reverse complement strand
TCCATCGTCGGTGACGCCTTTGTAATAAAAGGGCGGCAGCACCAACGCGCCGCCGAAACCGAGTTCCGCCGCATGGCGGGTGAGCGCGATGGCGTCGGATACCGATGCAGCACCGGTTCCCACCATCAGGCGGTCGAGCGGTAGGCCATTATTCTTGTAGGCGGTCATCACCGCTTTGCGCTCGTCGACCGAGAACGAGGTCGCCTCACCGGTTGAACCGAGGACGTTGAGGCCATCGCAGCCATTGTCGAGCAGATGGCGCGCCAGATCGGTGGCGCGCTTGAGATCGGGCGCGCCGCCCGCGTCGATCGGCGTGGCAACCGCGGCGATGACGCCGGACAGGGTCTTGCTCAAGGCGTTTCTCCAAACATTCGTTTATGCGTTTTCAATTGTGCGGTGCGGCTGCTCAGCCGCTCACATTATATGCCGCCAGCGCCGCCATGTTGACGATCTGGGTATCCTTGGCGCCAAGCTGGACGATCTGCACCGGCCGGTCGAGACCGACCAGCAGCGGGCCGATGACGGTGGCGCCGCCTAGTTCCTGCAGCATCTTGGTCGAGATCGAGGCCGAATGGAAAGCCGGCATGATCAGCACATTGGCCGGGCCGGATAGGCGGCAGAACGGATAGGCCGCCGCCAATTCCGGATTAAGCGCGACGTCGGCGGCCATGTCGCCGTCATATTCAAAATCGACGCGCTTGCGATCGAGGATTTTCACTGCCTCGATGACTTTGGCCGAGCGCTCGCCGGCCGGATGACCGAAAGTCGAGAAAGCAAGCATGGCCAGCCGCGGCTCATAGCCGAACCGCCGCGCCACACCGGCTGCCTCGATGGCGATCTCGGCCAGATCCTCGGCTGTCGGCATCTCGGTGATCGCGGTATCGGCGACGACCACAGTGCGGCCACGCGCCACGACCAGCGACACGCCGATGACGCGGTGGCCAGGCTTGGGATCGATCACCTTGCGCACGTCCTCGAGCGCGACCGAGAAATTGCGGGTGACGCCGGTGACCATGGCGTCGGCATCGCCGAGCGCGACCATCAGCGAGGCAAAGTAGTTGCGGTCGGTGTTCACCAGCCGCTGGCAGTCGCGCAGCAGGTAGCCATGCCGTTGCAGCCGCTCGTAGAGATAGTTGAGATAGACATTGTTGCGCTTCGACAAAGCCGCGTTGATGATCTCGATGCCTTCGCCGAGCGCGATGCCGGCTTCCTTGGCGGCGCCTTTGACGCGGTCCTCGCGGCCGACGAGAAGCGCGGTGCCGAGACCTTGCGCGACGAAGCTTGCCGCCGCGCGGATCACCTGTTCCTCTTCGCCTTCGGCGAAGACGACGCGCTTCGGCGAGCGGCGAAGCTTGGCGTAAACTTGTACCAGAGTGCCGGCGATCGGATCGCGCCGCGCGCTGAGCTGATGCTTGTAGGCGTCCATGTCGACGATCGGCTTGCGCGCGACCCCGGTATCCATGGCCGCTTGCGCCACCGCCGGCGGCACATGCGAGATCAGGCGCGGATCGAACGGTGTTGGAATAATGTATTCCGGTCCGTATTTCGGCCGCCCGCCGTAAGTGGCGGCGACTTCGTCCGGCACGTCCTCGCGCGCCAGCGCCGCGAGGGCGCGCGCCGCGGCGATTTTCATTTCCATATTGATGGTGGAGGCGCGCACGTCGAGCGCACCGCGGAAGATGAACGGGAAGCCGAGGACGTTATTGACCTGGTTGGGATAGTCGGAACGGCCGGTCGCCATGATGGCGTCATCGCGCACTTCCGCGACTTCCTCGGCGGTGATTTCCGGATCGGGATTGGCCATGGCGAAGATGATCGGCTTTGCCGCCATCGACTTGACCATGTCCTTGGTCACCGCGCCCTTGGCCGAGAGGCCATAGAATACGTCGGCGCCTTTCATGGCGTCGGCGAGCGTGCGCGCATCGGTCTTGACCGCGTAGCCCGACTTCCACTGGTTCATGCCTTCGGTGCGGCCCTGATAAATGACGCCCTTGGTGTCGCAGAGGATCAGATTTTCCGGCGTGAAGCCAATGGCCTTCAACAGTTCGAGGCAGGCGATGCCGGCGGCGCCGGCGCCGTTGCAAACCAGTTTGGTGGTCTTGATGTCGCGGCCGGTGAGATCGAGCGCGTTGATCAGGCCGGCGGCCGAAATGATGGCGGTGCCGTGCTGGTCATCGTGGAACACCGGGATGTCCATCAATTCGCGCAGCTTCTGCTCGATGATAAAGCACTCGGGCGCCTTGATGTCCTCGAGGTTGATGCCGCCCCAGCCGGCGCCGAGATATTTGACGCAGTTGATGAACTCTTCCGGGTCCTCGGTCGAGACTTCGAGGTCGATCGAGTCAATGTCGGCGAAGCGCTTGAACAGGACCGCCTTGCCTTCCATCACCGGTTTCGCCGCCAGGGCGCCAAGGTTGCCGAGGCCGAGAATAGCCGTGCCGTTGGTAATGACGGCGACGAAATTGCCTTTAACGGTCAGGTCGTAGGCCTTGCTCGGGTCTTCGGCGATCGCCAGCACCGGCACGGCGACGCCGGGCGAATAGGCCAGCGACAGGTCGCGCTGCGTCGCCATCGGCTTGGTAGCGATGACCTCGAGCTTGCCGGGCCGGCCAACTGAGTGAAATTGCAGGGCTTCCTGATCGGTAAAAGTCGGGCGGCTGCGGCCGGGGGGCTTTGACGACATTTTTACTCCAATACGCGGCCGGCGAGCCCGGCGGGCCGGGACCATAGCGCACGATTATGAAAGGTGGGAACCCAGTTTCGGACAGAATCGTGCGTATGCTCTAGTGAAGGCCGGGCGCAAGCTCAAGGTGGGTTGGCAGCCGGCCGCGCCGATCTGGCATGCAGGTGTTGAACACGAGCCCGGCGCGCGCTAATCCGGGGCCATTCCGATGGCCGAATTTAGCCGTTATGAGCCGATAAGAAGATCCCATGATCCGCTTTTTTCTTCGCATAATTGGCCTTTTTTGCCTGGCCGCCGCCTTCATTCTGATCATTTACGACGGCACCAAGTCGATCGCCGGCAATAATGTCTATTTGACCAGCGTCCGCGACCTTTGGCAGATCGTCAACAGCGCAAGTCTCGCCAAGATGCAGCCGTTGCTGCAGCCTTATGCTGGCGGCATTCTGTGGGACCCCGGCGCGACGGCAATTCTGGGTACGCCCAGCTGGGCGCTGCTCGGCGCCTTTGGCATCCTGTGCATGATATTGGGACGCCGCAAAAAGCCGCTGATCGGCTACGCGCGCTGATGTCCCCGCGCCCTCACGGGGCGCTGTCCGAGACGTGATCGCTCCCGCCGTTTCGGGCCGTGAGGCGGACGCCTATATTGCTGTTATCAATTTGGGGAGAAGCAAGATCATGTTCGGCTTCAAGAAGATTGCATTGCCCACCAAAGAGCAGGCGCTGCCCGGCCGCGCCAACGAAATCCGCACGGCCGCCAGCCATTTCGTCAATCACCACGCCCTCAAAGGCCCCTATCCGGACGGTTTCGAGAAGGCCGTGTTCGGCTTCGGCTGTTTCTGGGGCGCCGAGAAGGCGTTCTGGTCGCTTGCCGGCGTTTACGTCACCGCGGTTGGCTATGCCGGCGGCATGACGCCAAACCCGACTTACGAGGAAGTCTGCTCCGGGCGGACCGGCCACAACGAAGTCGTTCTGGTGGTCTATGACCCGAAGACGGTTTCCTACGAGCAGTTGCTCAAGACCTTCTGGGAAGGTCACGACCCGACGCAAGGCATGCGCCAGGGCAATGACATCGGCACCCAGTATCGATCCGGCATCTATACGTTCTCGTCCGCGCAGAAACAGGCGGCCGAAGCTTCCAAGGCGATGTACGAGAACGAACTGAAGGCCAAGCGCTACGGCGCCATCACCACCGAAATTATCGACGCGCCGGAATTCTATTTCGCCGAGGACTATCACCAGCAGTATCTGGCCAAGAACCCGTTCGGCTATTGTGGCCACGGCGGCACCGGCGTTTCTTGCCCGATCGGTACCGGCGCCAAGCTGACCCAGGGCGCCAGCGCCTGAGTTTCTTATTGCCCTCTCCCCGCTTGCGGGGAGAGGGAAAAAGAAAAAAGTCAGACTTTCTTAACCATATAAAGCGTTAATCGGGCGTGACTTTCAGCCAGCCGCCCGGATTGCGCTCGATGCGGGGAGCCCGACTTCTATTCGCCGTTTTGACCGCGCTTTCGGTCGGCGCCTGCATGCGCCAGCCCGCCCAGACTTATTACGTCATCGATCCGCAGACCGGACAGCCGGTGCCGGTGACGGCGCAGCCGCAACAGCAATTCGGACAGCCGCGCTACGCGCAACAACCTTATGCCCCGGTCGGGGCGCCGACTGATTTGCGCGACCTCTATTCGACATCGCCGGCTTCCGCGCAGCAGGCCTATGGGCCGCCGCAATATGCCCAGCCCGGCTACGCGGCCCCGGCCGCGCAACAACGCGCGGCTTCGCCGAGCGGCGGACGCGGTCTATTTACGTCCGGACGCACGTCGGCGCCCCGGCAGCCGCCGGTGCAACAGCCATACATCGCGCAATACGGTGAACCGGCCATGGCCGCACCGGCGCCGGTCGCGCCGCCAAGGGCGCCCGCTGTCGGTGGTCCCTATGTCGCCGCGCCCAACGCCT
Organism: uncultured Hyphomicrobiales bacterium; assembly: GCA_903839845.1. Lineage (GTDB taxonomy): Bacteria > Pseudomonadota > Alphaproteobacteria > Rhizobiales > Xanthobacteraceae > Pseudolabrys. The sequence continues at coordinate 35,459 of CAIMEA010000021.1, read as the reverse complement.
ATGCGTCGGCGCCGGCCAGTTATTCACCCGACTACACGCTCGATTCCGGCGACAAGCTGCGCGTCGTCGTGTTCGGCCAGGACGGCATCACCAACAGCTACACGGTCGATGCCGGCGGCAACGTCAACCTGCCGCTGGTCGGCACGGTGCCGGCGCGCGGTGCGACCACGCAGCAATTGTCGCGGGTCATCGCCGACAAACTCAAGCAAGGTTACGTGCGCGAACCGCATGTCAGCGTCGAGGTCGAAGCCTACCGGCCGTTCTTCATTCTCGGCGAAGTCACCACGCCCGGACAATATCCGTACGTCGCCAACATGACGGCGGAAACCGCGATCGCCATCGCCGGCGGCTTTGCCCCGCGCGCATCAAAGAGCAAGGTTCAGTTGACCCGTAATGCGCCGGGCCAGCAGATCAATGGCGAGGTGCCGCTCAACTTCCCGCTCCGCCCCGGTGACACCGTGGTGGTGAAGGAGCGGTGGTTTTAAATATTTTTCCGCTCACCCCCGCGCAGGCGGGGGGCCAGACCGATTAAGAACTGGATTCGCGCCTGCGCGGGAATGAGCGGAGTATGACGCGCCGCCTGCCGGCTATTTCATATGCTTGCTGAAAAATTCCTGCGTCCGGCTCCAGGCCAGATCGCCTGATTCTTTGCGATAGCTGGCGCGTTCGTCGCAGTAAAACCCGTGCGGCGCGCCCGGATAGACATAGACCTCGGCCTGCGGCTGCTTGGCCTTGATGGCCTCGACCACATCCATCGGAATGCCTTCGTCCTTTTCGCCGAAATGCATCTGCATCGGGCATTTCGGTTTCTCGTCGGCGAACTTGCCGATCATGCCGCCGTAGAAAGAAACCGAGGCGGCAAAGCCCGGCAGCCGGCAGGCGGCGAGAAACACCGCGGTGCCGCCCATGCAGAAGCCAATCACACCCAACGGACCCACGCCTTTGAGATCGGCCTGCGCCGCGGCGACATCGAGCATCATCTTGTCCCAGTCGAGATTGCCGAGATAGGAGCGCGCATGCGCGATCTCGTCCGGCGTATAGCCGCTTTCAAAATCGCGCACGAAGCGGTCGAAGATGGCGGGCGCCACAGCGACATAGCCGAGCGCCGCCAGGCGGTCGCAGACCGCGCGGATGTGGTGATTGACGCCGAAAATTTCCTGCACCACGACGATGCCGCCCTTCGGCTTGCCTGCCGGGTCGGCGCGATAGGCGCCGAGCGAATGCTGGTCGGTAGTGGTGAGTTTGAACTGTTTGCCCAAGGGAACCTCCGGTTATTTCATTGACTGAAAAATTGAATGTGCCGCCGGCGACGAATTTAGCACGGATATATCTTACACAAATATCTTCGCCAGCAATTCGTAGGAATGCTTGCGCGCCGCGTGTTCGTGAATCATCGTCGTCACCATGACCTCATCGGCCTTGGTCGCGGCGATCAGCGTATCGAGCTTTGCCTTGACCGTCGCCGGCGAGCCGACCGACAGCTTGGTACGATTTTGCGCGATACGCGCACGATCGACCGGCGTGTAATTGAAGGCGAGCGCGTCTTCCGGCGACGCCAAAGGCAGCATCTCGCCCTTGGCGCGGCGCACGATATTCAGATCGACGGTCGCGGCCAGTCGCTCCGCCTCGGCATCGGTGTCGGCGCAGACGACATGCGTGCCGATGATCGCATAAGGCTTGTCGTGCGAGGCCGAGGGCTTGAAGCTGTCGCGATAAAGCCGCATCGCTTCGTCGGCCGGAAACGTCGCGAAATGATGTGCGAACGCAAAGGCCGCGCCGATCTGCCCGGCCAGTTGCGCGCTGTAGTCGGACGAACCCAGCAAATAGATCGGCGGCAGTCTGACATCCGTCGGCATCGCCTGAACGTTGTGAAACGGATGCCCGGCCGGAAATTGGCGCGACTCCAGCAGCATCAGTTCGGTGAAGCGGTCGAGGAAATCGTCTTCCTCGCTGATGCCCTGACGGCGGCGTAACGCATAGGACGTCACCTGATCGGTGCCGGGTGCGCGGCCGAGGCCGAGGTCGATGCGGCCGGGGAACAGGGCCTCAAGCACCTTGAAGCGTTCCGCCACCATCAGCGGCGCATGGTTGGGCAGCATGATTCCACCGGAGCCGACCCGCATGCGGCTGGTCGCCGCGGCGATCTGCCCGATCATGATTTCCGGCGCCGAACTGGCGATCGATGCCATATTGTGGTGTTCGGCCACCCAATAGCGTGTGAAGCCGAGCCCGTCGGCCATGCGCGCCAGATCGAGCGTATTGCGCAAGGCCTGCGCGGCGGTTGAACCGGCGGCGACGGGCGACAGATCGAGGATGGAAATTGCGGTCATGATGCCTAGCTAAACATTGGGCGGCCAAGAGGCAAACGCGCAATTTGCCGTTCCTCGGACCGGTCGCCACGGTTATGATCGAACCACGGCCGCGCCGCATATGAGGATTTCCCGATGGCATCGCTGATCGAATGGAAAGTGCCGCCGGGGGTCCAGCCGCGGACCGGCGATTACGCCTACGATCTCGAGCGGGTGCTGTCGGCGGTGGTTGGCCTGCATTCGATCATTCCACCCGATGCCTTCACCGCCGAGACGCTCGGCGTCGAACGCGCCGGCAACGGCGTCTTGATTGGCGACGGCCTTGTTTTGACCGTCGGCTATCTCATCACCGAAGCGGAAATCATCTGGCTGCATCTGTCCGACGGCACCGTCGTGCAAGGACATCCGCTCGGCTTCGATGGCGAGACCGGTTTCGGCCTGGTGCAATTGCTTGGCCGCACGTCCTTGCCAGTGCTCGAATTCGGCTCGTCGAACGCGGCGGTGATCGGCGAACGTGTCGTCGTCGGCGGCGCCGGCGGCCGCACCCGTTCGCTGGCCGGACGCATCGCCGCCAAGCAGGAATTCGCCGGCTATTGGGAGTATCTGCTGGAGGAAGCGATTTTTACGTTTCCGGCCCACCCGAACTGGGGCGGCACCGCATTGATCTCGTCGCAGGGCGATTTGATCGGCATTGGCTCATTGCAGATCGAGCGGATGCGTGAGGGCCAGGGCGGCAAAGGCGCGACGGAAAATCTCAACATGACGATCCCGATCGATCTGCTGAAACCGATCCTCGGCGATCTGACGACATTCGGCCGCGTCAACAAGCCAGTGCGGCCGTGGCTCGGCGTCTATTGCACCGAAGTCGAAGACCGCGTCGTCACTGTCGGCATCGCGCCGAAAGGGCCGGCGGCGCGCGCCGAAATCAGGACCGGCGACATGATCGTCGCGGTCGCCGGTGAGAATGTCTCGACATTGGCGAGCTTCTATCGCCGCGTCTGGGCCATTGGCGAAGCAGGCGTCGAAGTGCCGATGACGCTGCATCGCGACGGCGTCACCTTCGACGTGCGCGTGAACTCATCCGATCGCGCCAAATTTCTCAAAGGGCCAAGGATGCATTGAGCGGCGCGCTCATTCTATCTCGATCGCGTCGACCCGGTTGGGATAGAACGCCAGGTATTCCTTGATCTCGGCGACTGCCGGAAACGGCTGCTCGTAGCTCCATATCGCATTGTCGGCACTGCGTCCGTCGGCGACGATGGTGAAATAGCTGGCGTCGCCTTTATACGGGCAGCGGCTCGCGTGAGCTGTTCGCCGCAGCAGGCTCATGTCGGCATCATCACGCGGAATATAGTAAACAGGAGGATAATTCGCCTCGGCCAGCATCAGCGCCTTTGTCGTATCGGCGATGATCCTGTTGCCGAAACGCACCCGCACGCGCGCGCCGTCGGCTTTGATTGTGATCGGATGATCCGGACCGGGTAGTTTCATGACATCCTCGTCTTTCGATTTTGGCAATCCAGTTTAGCCTAACCATTTGCTAACGCCGCTCACCATCTCGCGACTGAAACCAGATTGCGAAAAATTGAACGATTGGCCTTAGTGAAATGACATTGTTTTGCCGGTAGCTTTCGAGGTGGCGGCAAGGAAACGGTGCGTTCTCTCTATGCAAAATACCCCGATCAAAACGCTTATTCAGGGACTCAATATCCTGATCGTGGACGGCAACGCCTATATGCGCCGGATCACGCGCATGATGCTGATGAATCTCGGCGCCAAATCGGTCATCGAGGCCGCCGACGGCCTGGCTGCGCTCGAGCAAATCCGCAATTGCGATCCCGACGTGATGTTGCTCGACTGGGACATGCCGCTGCTCAACGGCATGGAAGTCATGCGTATCGTGCGTTCGCCCGGCGTGTTCCCGCGCCCGAACCTGCCGATCATCATGCTGACCAGCCGCGCGCACCGCTCCTCGGTGGTGCAGGCCCTGCAAGCCGGCGTCCATGAATTCCTGGTCAAGCCGACCTCAGCCAAGGCGCTACACGACCGGCTGAGCTCGATCGTCGTCAATCCGCGGCCGATGATGCAGATCGGCGACTCTTACGTCCCGGCGCCGCGCAAGCTGGCCGGTTCCGGCGAGATGGTCGAACTCGGGGCATAAGTGTTTCGCACGACGTAGACGAAAAGTGCCCGGGCGCGCACTTCGTGTATGATCCGGCCGATGCCGGCCATTCGCCCCAACGTCTTCAATATTCCCGCCTCAGCGCCGTTCCTGCCGGCGCTGATCGATGCGTTGCGCGCTGGCAGGCTGGTGGCCGGCTTTCCGGCCTCGGACGCGCCGCTGGAGCTTGCCCGCGCCACACTTTATTTGCCGACCCGGCGCGCCTGCCGGCTGGCGCGCGACGAATTCCTCAGACAGCTCGATGGCGACGCCGCGATTCTGCCGCGTATCGTTGCGCTCGGCGATCTGGACGAAGACGAAATTGCATTTGCCGACGCAGCAACCAACGACCTCGCTGACGCGGCTTTGGTCTTGCCGGAGGCAATCGCGCCGCTCGAGCGACGTCTGCTGCTGGCCGGACTGATCCTGCAATGGGCGAATTCACCGGCCGTGCGCAGCGCCGAAGGCTCACCGCTAATTGCCAACACGCCGCCGGCAGCGCTCGGCCTCGCCGACGATCTGGCGCGGTTGATGGACGACATGACGACGCGGCAGGTCGACTGGAAAAAGCTCGACGGCCTGGTGCCCGACGACCTCGATCAATACTGGAAGATGTCGCTCGACTTTCTCAAGATCGCGCGCGAGGCCTGGCCCAATATCCGCGCCGAGCGCGGCGCCATCGAAGCGGCGGAACGGCGTGACAAACTAATCGAAGCCGAAGCCCGGCGTCTGGCGGGCAGCGCCGCGCCGGTGATCACCGCCGGTTCCACCGGTTCGATGCCGGCAACCGCCAAGCTGCTGGCGACCATCGCCGCGCTGCCGCATGGCGCCGTGGTGCTTCCTGGCCTCGACAAGGACCTCGACGACGACTCCTGGCGTTCCATCGCCGGCGTCGCTGGCGACAAAACGCACGACGGCATTGCCGCGGCCGGTCACCCGCAGTTCGCCATGCAGGCCTTGCTGACCTCGATCGGCATTGCGCGGAGCGACGTTGCCGACCTCGCCGCGCCATCGGCGCATGGCCGCGAACGGCTGGTCTCGGAAGCCCTGCGCCCGGCCGCGACCACCGACCGCTGGCAGGCCGAGCGCGCTGACGCCGCATTCGGGCCAGCGGCCGACAAGGCCCTGGCAAAAGTCAGTATGATCGAGGCCGCCAATCCGGAAGAAGAAGCGCTCGCCATCGCGGTCGTCTTGCGCGAAGCGCTCGATACGCCGGGCAAGACCGCGGCTTTGGTGACGCCGGATCGCGCTCTGGCGCGCCGCGTCGTGGCGGCATTGGAACGCTGGCATGTCGCGGCCGACGATTCCGGCGGCGATCCTTTGCCCGAGACGCAGGCCGGACGCTTTGCGCGGCTGGCCGCCGAGGCGGCGCTCGACGGGCTGAAGCCGGTCGCGCTGTTGGCGCTGCTCAAGCATCCCTTGCTGAGGCTCGGCGCGCCGGCAGGTGCGCATGGCGAGACCATTGCCGTGCTCGAGCGCGCCGTGTTGCGCGGCCCGCGGCCCAAGCCCGGCAGCGACGGGCTGGCGCATGCGCTGGCAAGCTTTCGCGCCAATCGCGACGACTTGCATCGCAGCGATTCGCGCAAGGCGCTGCAACCGGAGCAGCTCGATGCGGCGGCTGAGCTGGTCGAACGGTTGAAGACCGCGCTTGCCCCGCTGGAATCGCTCAAAGCCGGTGATCATCCGCTCGCCGCGCTGGCGAAATGCCATCGCGACACGCTGGCTAATCTTGGCGCCGACGCCGACGGTACGCTCGAAGCTTTCGCCGGCAATGACGGCACCATACTCGCCGACGCGATCGAGAAGATCATCGACAGCCCGTCGGCGCAGGGGCTTGCCGTCAGCCGTGGCGATTACGTTGAACTGTTCCATGCGACGATCGGTGACCGCGTCGTCCGCCGTCCGGAAACGCGCGACGTGCGCGTGCATATTTATGGGCCGCTGGAAGCGCGCTTGCAGAGCGCCGATCTTTTGATGCTCGGTGGCCTAAACGAAGCCACCTGGCCGCCGGAGACGCGCAGCGATCCGTGGCTGTCGCGGCCAATGCGCCGCGACCTTGGCCTTGACCCGCCCGAGCGCCGCATCGGCCTCTCCGCGCATGACTTCGCGCAATCGCTCGGCGCGCCCGAAATCGTTTTGACCCGCGCCGCCAAGCTCGCCGGCGCGCCAACGGTGACCTCGCGCTTCGTCCAGCGCATGGCCGCGGTTGCCGGCGCCGAGCGCTGGCGCCATGTGCTGGCGCGGGGCCATCGCATCGTCGAACTGGCGCGCGCACTCGATCAGCCTGGCATTGTCGAGCCGGCGAAGCGGCCGCGGCCAACGCCGCCCATCGACGCGCGTCCGTCGCGGCTTTCCGTTACGGCGATCGAGGACTGGCTGCGCGACCCCTACACCGTCTATGCCAAGTATATTCTGCGGCTCTATCCGCTCGACCCCGTCGATACGCCGCCAGGCGCACGCGACCGCGGCACGATCATTCATGGCGCCATTGGCGACTTCACCGTGCAGTACGCCGCGGGGCTCCCCGCCGATCCGCAGCGACAATTGCTGGCTCTCGGCGAAAAACGCTTCGCCGCGCATATCGACTTTCCCGAAGCGCGCGCCTTCTGGTGGCCGCGCTTTCAACGCATCGCGCAATGGTTCGCCGGCTGGGACCGCGCGCGCCGCGACGGCATCGCCACGCTGCACGGCGAGATCAGAGGCGAGATCAAATTTCCCGTCGGTACGCGCGAATTCACATTGTCGGCGATTGCCGACCGCATCGAATGGCGCCGCGACGGCAGCTACGCCATCATTGACTACAAGACCGGCGCCGCGCGCACCAAGAAGCAGGTCAGCACCGGTCTCGCGCCGCAGCTGACGCTGGAAGGCGCCATCCTGCGGCAAGGCGGCTTCAAGGGGCTGCGGCCCGGTTCCATTTCGGAAATTACCTATGTCGCGCTGAAAGGCGGCGACCCGGCCGGCAATCCGGAGGAAATCACTTTCAAGGACAGCACGCCGGACATAAAGGCCGACTACGCGCTGATGCGGCTGAAGGAATTGGCGGCGACATTCGAGAAGGCCGAGACGCCATACCTGTCGCTGGTGCATCCGATGTGGACCAACCATTACGGCGACTACGACCATCTCGCGCGCGTCAAGGAATGGTCGCTCGGTGGCGGCGGCGAGGAGGGCGGCGAATGAGCGCACCCCGCATCATTCCCCCCGAAGTAAGCCGCGTGCAGGTCGAAGCGGCCGACCCGGATACGTCGGCCTTCGTCTCGGCCAATGCCGGCTCCGGCAAGACGCATGTGCTGGCGCAGCGCGTCATCAATCTGCTGTTGCGCGGCGTCGACCCGGCGAAGATTCTCTGCATCACCTTTACCAAGGCGGCGGCGGCCAATATGGCCAACCGCGTGTTTGGCACGCTCGCCGAATGGAGCACGCTCGCCGACGCCGCGCTTGATGAGAAGATAGAAGCCTCGACCGGAAAGCCGGCAAGCCCTACGCAGCGCGCCCGCGCGCGCCGGCTGTTTGCCTCCGCGCTGGAGACACCGGGCGGGCTCAAGGTGCAGACCATTCACGCTTTTTGCACGCGGCTGCTGCATCAGTTTCCGTTCGAGGCCAATGTCGCGGCGCGCTTTACCGTGCTGGACGAGGCGCAGACCACCGAACTGCTCGACCGGCTGACGCTCGACGTCTTGCTGGAAGCTTCCGCCGCGCCACAAAGCCTGCTCGGCAAGGCGCTGGCGACGGCCATCGTGGTCGCCGCCGATCAGACCTTCAAGGACGTTATTGGCGATGCCATCAGGAAGCGCGATGATATTGCGCGCTGGATCGATGCGGCCGGAAGCGTTGACGCGGCCATTGACGCGCTGTCGCGCGGTTTCGGCGTCGATCCGAAAGACACCGCCGAATCGCTGGAGCATGAATTCTTCGCGGCGTCCGTCATTCCGGAATCGGAATGGCCGGCGCTGATCGAAGTATTGGCGATCGGCTCTAAGACCGACAAGAACCATATCGACGCGCTACGCGCCGCCCAAGCGAGTTTCGGCCGCGACCGCATCGATAATTATCTGCGTGTGTTCTGCACAACGGAGCTGGCACCCCGAAAGAATATCGTCACCAAGGCGATCGTCGAGGACCATCCCGCGTGGTTCGAACGGCTCAGGCGTGAACAGGACCGTGTGTGCGCACTGCTTGCCCGCGAACGCGCCGTGGCCGCGCGCGACCGCACCCGCGCGCTGATCACGATCGCCGCCGACGTGATCGCGCGTTACAAGGCTGAGAAAGAGCGCCGCGCGCTGCTCGATTATGATGATCTGATCGACAGGACGCTCGACCTGTTCAAGCGCGCCTCGGCGGCCTGGGTGCTCTACAAGCTCGATCTCGGCATTGACCACGTTCTGGTCGACGAGGCGCAGGACACGAGCCCCAAGCAATGGGACATCATCCGCACGATCGTTTCCGAATTCATGCCCGGCGGTGCGCGGCCGAACGTCAAGCGCACGGTGTTCGCGGTCGGCGACGAGAAGCAGTCGATCTTCTCCTTCCAGGGCGCGCAGCCGAAGGAATTCGACGCCATGCGGCGGCTGTTCGCGCGCCAGTTCGATACGCCGGAGCTTGGCTGGAAATATCTCAAGTTTCATTCCTCGTTCCGCTCCGGCGAGAATGTGCTCGGCTCGGTCGATCAGGTTTTTCGCGACAAGGAAATCTTCGCCAGCATCACCACCGACGACATCGGCATCCCCGAGCACAAGTCGCTGCCGGGCGCGGCGCCCGGCCTGGTCGAACTCTGGGAACTGCTGCAACCGGCCGAACGGCCGGAGATGGAAGGCTGGCAAGCGCCGTTCGATACCGAAAGCGAGGAAAGCCCGCGCGTTCGTCTGGCGCGCAAGATCGCCAAAAACGTCAAGATCTGGATGGCACGCGGTCTGAAAGCCGGCGACGTGCTGGTGCTGGTGCGCCAGCGCGGCCCGTTGTTCGAGGCGATCATCCGCGCGCTCAAGACCGAAGGCGTGCCAGTGGCCGGCGCCGACCGGCTAGTGCTGACCGAGCACATCGCGGTGATGGACCTGTTGGCGCTCGCCGATGCGCTGTTATTGCCGGATGACGATCTGGCTTTGGCCAGCGTGCTGAAATCGCCTTTGTTCGGTCTGAGCGAGGAGCAATTGTTCACGCTCGCGTGGAATCGCCAGCCTTTGTCGATGCGGGCCTCGCTGCGCGACAAATCCGCTGACGACGTTGCATTTGGCCAGTCCGCGGCTACGCTCGATGAGCTTGGCGACGCCGCGCGCCGCCTGACGCCCTTCGCCTTCTTCGCCCATGTACTGGGACCGCGCCGTGGCCGCGTCCGGCTGCTTACGCGCCTTGGCCCGGAAGCCAACGATGCGCTCGACGAATTTCTCAATCTCGCGCTCGGCTACGAAACGCAGCAGACGCCGTCGTTGCAAGGCTTCGTCGCCTGGCTGCGCGCGGCGCAGAGCGAAGTGCGCCGCGATATGGAATTGGCGCGCGACGAAGTGCGCGTCATGACCGTGCACGGCGCCAAGGGACTAGAAGCCAACACCGTCATTCTCGCCGACACCGTCGGCAAGCCGACCGGCAAACAGGACCCGCGCCTGTTGTCCTTGGCGGAGGGCGCGATGGCCTGGGCCAAGGGTCAGAAGGAAGATATCGGCCCGATGACAGAGGCGCGCCTCGCCGCGCAGGAGGAAGCGCGCAACGAGTACCGCCGCCTCCTCTATGTGGCGATGACGCGCGCCGCCGAGCGCCTGATCATCTGCGGCGCCAAGGGCATCAACAAAATTCCGGATGGCTGCTGGTATCAGCTTGTCGAAAACGCCCTGAGCGAGAAATGCGCGATCGAACCGGCCGACGACGCCGATGGCGAGGTCAGACGCTATCGCAAAGGCGAGGCGCTGCCGCCGTCCGTCACCGAGCCCGCCGACAAAAAGCCCGCGACGCCTATCGCACTGCCCGATTGGCTGTTGCGCGAGTCGCCGCGCGAGCAGCAGGCCGCGCGCACCGTGACGCCGTCCGGCGCGCTCGACGACGATGTCCGCACGGTTGTGACCGGCGGCGGTGGACTGGCGCTGTTGCGCGGTTCGTTGGTTCATCGGTTGATGCAGTCGCTGCCCGGCATCGCCGGCGAGCGGCGGCTGAAGGCCGCGCAGGATTATCTGGCGCGCTCCAAATTGCCGGCGGACGATCAACCGATACTGGCGGCGCAAGTGATGCGCGTCCTCGACGATCCGCGCTTTGCCGAATTGTTCGGCCCGGGCAGTCGCGCCGAAGTGCCGATCGTCGGCCGGCTTGGCACGGCGGCAGCGCCGTTTTTGGTCTCCGGCCAGATCGACCGCCTGGTGGTGACCGACGGCTTTGTTCTGATCGGCGATTTCAAGACGAATCGGCCGCCGCCGCGCACACTTGCCGAGGTGCCGCCGAGCTATATCCGCCAGCTCGCGCTCTACCGTGCGGTGTTGGGCAAATTGTACCCCGACCGGCCCATCCGCGCCGCTTTGATCTGGACCGAAGCGCCTGATTTAATGGAAGTTTCTCCCGAAACCCTGGACCAGGCGCTGACGCTGGTCACGTCCGCGCGATAGCGCCTTGACGCTAGGGGGTACCGTTCATAGGTTCGCAGCCTCGCAATTCGTGGGGCGACTCCAAAAGCCCCGTCCCGCGCCACAGCAACGCGCAATAGAAAAGGGTCTCCCCATGGCCGTCGGCAAAACCACAGATGCAGGCTTCGACGCGGATGTTCTCAAGGCTTCCGAGCCGGTCGTTGTCGACTTCTGGGCGGAATGGTGCGGTCCCTGCCGCATGATCGCCCCGGCGCTGGAGGAAATCTCCGGCCAGCTCGGCGACAAGGTCAAGATCGTCAAGCTGAACGTCGACGAGAACCCGGCGGTTGCCGCCAAATACGGCATCATGTCGATCCCGACGCTGCTTTTGTTCAAGAACGGCGAGATCGCCGATCGCCAGGTCGGCGCCGCGCCGAAGCAGAAGCTGCATTCATGGATCAGCGGCGCGGTTTGAGCGTCGTCGCCATTTTATAGAACACGGCCGGCCAGTGTGCCGGCCGTTTTTTATTGCGGCGGTGTGCCGTTCTCGCGCAGCACGTCGCCGGCCAGATAAAGCGACCCGGTAATCAGAATACGCGGCGGCGGTTCGAGATCGAGCTTGCGCACGGCATCGAGCGCTTCGTCGAGATTGCCACGGCTCGCCGCCGGAATATCGAGCGCCCGCGCCGCTTCCGCCACGGTCTCTGCCGGCACGCCTTTGTCGGCGCCCGGCACCGGCACCGCGATCAGGCGGCGCGCCAGGCCGGAAAAATTATTCAGGAAACCGGCGAAGTCCTTGGTCGCCAGCATGCCGACGATCAGCACCAGCGGCCGCGACACGCGCTCCTCGAGATCGGCGAGCGCGGCGGCGATGGCGCGCCCGCCATCGGGGTTATGGCCGCCGTCGAGCCACAGCTCGCTGCCCGGCGGTGTCAGATCGACGAGACGCCCGGCACTCAGACGATGCAGCCGCGCCGGCCAGTCGGCTTTGGTCATGCCGGCTTCGTAAGCCGACGGCGGAATTTTCAATTGCGGGATCGCGCGCAAGGCGGCAATCGCCAGTCCGGCATTTTCAAACTGATGACGCCCGTAGAGTTTCGGCGCCGGCAGATCGAGCAATCCATTGTCGTCCTGATAGACCAGCCGGCCGCGTTCTTCGGTCGCGGTCCAGTTCTCGCCGGCGACGATGATCGGCGCCTTGAGCCGCGCTGCCTGCCGCTCGATCACGGCGAGCGCATCACGGTTTTGCGCGGCGACAATGACCGGGCTACCTGCCTTGATGATGCCGGCCTTCTCGGCGGCAATCTTCTCGATAGTGTCGCCGAGAAAATCCGTGTGATCGATCGACACCGGGGTGATGATGGAGGCGAGCGGCGCATCGATGACATTGGTCGCGTCCAGCCGGCCGCCGAGCCCGACTTCGAGCAGCAGCACGTCCGCCGGATGGCGCGAAAACAGCAGGAAACCCGCCGCCGTTGTCATTTCGAAGACGGTGATCGGCTCACCGCCATTGGCGCGTTCGCATTCTTCCAGCGCGGCGGAGAGTTCAGCGTCGGAAACAAGCTTGCCCTCGCCAATCGCGCCCAGCCGGAAGCGCTCGTTGAAATTCACCAGATGCGGCGAGGTGTAGACGTGCACGCGCAATCCCGCCGCTTCGAGAATCGCGCGCAGGAAAGCGGTGGTCGATCCCTTGCCATTGGTGCCGGCGATATGAATGACCGGCGGCAGCTTGCGCTCCGGGTGATCCAGAGCCGCAAGCAGCCGCTCGACGCGATCGAGCGACAGGTCGATGCGCTTGGGATGAAGCGCCAGCAGCCGCGTCAGGATGGAATCGACCTGGCTCACGTCAAGCGTGCGCCGGAACCGGCAATTTCTGTTGCGCGCCCGGCGCCGGCTGCTTGGTCAGCAGGCGGCACAGTTCGGCCAGAGTCGAGCGCAGCTTGTGCCGGTGCACGACCATATCGACCATGCCGTGTTCGGTGAGATATTCGGCACGCTGGAAACCGGCCGGCAGCTTCTCACGGATGGTCTGTTCGATGACGCGCGGACCGGCAAAGCCGATCAGCGCAGCCGGTTCGGCAATATGCACGTCGCCGAGCATGGCATAGGACGCGGTGACGCCACCCGTGGTCGGGTTGGTCAGAACGACCAGATAGGGCAACCGAGCCTCGCGTAGCATCTGCACGCCGACAGTGGTGCGCGGCAATTGCATCAGCGACAGAATGCCTTCCTGCATGCGCGCGCCGCCTGAGGCCGCGAACAGAATATAGGGCGTGTTGCGCCGCACCGCGGTCTCGAAGCCGGTGATGATCGCCTCGCCCGCTGCCATGCCGAGCGAGCCACCCATGAAATCGAAATCCTGCACGCCGATGGTGACCATCTGACCTTCGAGCCGGCCGATGCCGAGCTTCACCGCATCCTGATAGCCGGTCTTGGTGCGCGCATCCTTGAGCCGGTCGATGTAGCGGCGCTCGTCGCGGAACTTGAGCGGATCGATCTGCACTTCCGGCAGCGCAATGTCTTCATATTCGCCGCCGTCGAACATGGTTTTCAGGCGCATCGGCGCGCTGATCCGCATGTGATAATTGGAACTGGGGATGACGAACTGGTTCGCCTCGACGTCCTTGTAGAAGACGAGCGAGCCGGTCTCGGGGCACTTGATCCAGAGATTTTCCGGCGTCTCGCGACGCAGGAAGCTGCGGATCTTTGGCCGGACGACGTTGGAAATCCAGTTCATGCTTCACCTATATAGGGCGAACCCTACAAAAATATAACCGCCCCACCGCGTGCAATGGGGGCTATTTCGCCGCCATTTTAGCAGCCGAACGCACGCCCTGGGCGATATCAGACACCAGATCGGTCACGGCTTTAATCAGGTTCGGCCCGGCTTTGCCGTCGGCGTCGAGATTGGCGCGCAGAACGTCGATCAGGGCCGAACCGACCACCACGCCGTCGGCGCCGGCGGCAATGGCGCGGGCGCTTTCGGCGTTGCGCACGCCAAAGCCGACCGCGACCGGCAATTTTGTGTGCCGCTTGATGCGCGCAACCGCCGCACTGACTTTGCTCGCGTCGGGCGCGGCTGCGCCGGTGATGCCGGCGATCGACACGTAATAGACAAAGCCCGATGTGTTGTTCAGCACCGCCGGCAGGCGCTTGTCGTCCGTCGTCGGCGTCGCCAGGCGAATGAAATTCAGCCCGGCCTTTAGCGCCGGCAAACAAAGCTCGACATCTTCCTCGGGCGGCAGATCGACAACGATCAAGCCATCGACACCGGCCGCCTTGGCATCGACAAGGAATTTATCGACGCCATAGATGTAGATCGGATTGTAATAGCCCATCAAGACGATCGGGGTGTCGTCATTGTCTTTGCGGAAGTCGCGCACCATCGCCAAGGTCTTGATCAGCGTTTGACCGCCCTTGAGCGCGCGCAAGCCCGCCGCCTGGATCGCCACGCCGTCGGCCATCGGGTCGGTGAACGGCATGCCAAGCTCGATCAGATCGGCGCCGGCTTTTGGCAAAGCCTTGGCGAGCGCCAGCGATGTTGCATAATCCGGATCGCCCGACATGGTGAAGGTCACCAGCGCGGCGCGGCCTTCGGCCTTGAGCGCGGCGAAGCGCTTTTCAATGCGGGTGCTCATTTCTTCTTCTTGCTTTCGAGAAACTGTGCGACCGAGTCCAAGTCCTTGTCGCCGCGGCCGGACATGTTGACCACCATCAGATGATCTTCCGGCAGCTTGGGCGCGAGATCGAATACGCGCGCCAAAGCATGCGCAGGCTCCAGCGCCGGAATGATGCCCTCTAACTGACTGCACAACTGGAATGCGGCCACCGCTTCGTCGTCGGTCGCTGACAGAAATTTCACGCGGCCCATGTCGTTGAGCCAAGCATGCTCGGGGCCTATGCCGGGATAATCGAGACCGGCGGAAATCGAATGCGCCTCGGTGATCTGGCCGTCGGCATCCATCAGCAAATAAGTGCGGTTGCCGTGCAGCACGCCGGGGCGGCCGCCGGCGACCGACGCGGCGTGCTGGCCGCTCGGTATGCCGTGGCCTGCGGCTTCGACGCCGTAAATTTCGACCGAGCGGTCATCGAGGAACGGATGAAAAAGCCCCATCGCATTGGAGCCGCCGCCGATGCAGGCGACCAGCGAATCCGGCAGGCGGCCTTCGGCTTCCTGCATTTGCTCGCGCGTTTCATTGCCGATGATGCACTGGAAATCGCGCACCATCGCCGGATAGGGATGCGGGCCGGCGACCGTGCCGATGCAATAAAAAGTGTCGCTGACATTGGTGACCCAGTCGCGCAGCGCCTCGTTCATCGCGTCTTTCAGCGTGTGCGAGCCTGAGGTCACCGGACGCACTTCGGCGCCGAGCATTTTCATACGCAGCACATTCGGCTGCTGCCGTTCGACATCGACCGCGCCCATATAGACGACGCAAGGCAGGCCGAACTTGGCGCACAGAGTCGCGGTGGCGACGCCGTGCATGCCGGCGCCGGTTTCGGCGATGTTGCGCTTCTTGCCCATGCGCAAGGCCAGCATGATCTGGCCGGTGACATTGTTCACCTTGTGCGCGCCGGTGTGGTTGAGGTCTTCGCGCTTGAAATAGATCTTCGCGCCGCCGAATTTCGCGGTGAGGCGCTCGGCGAAATACAATGGCGACGGACGGCCGACAAAGTGAGCGAGATGGAAGTCCATCTCCTTCTGATAGGCAGGGTCGGCCTTGGCGGCAGCGTAGGCCGCTTCCAGTTCGAGAATATTCGGCATCAAGGTCTCGGCGACGAAGCGCCCGCCATAGATGCCGAAATGGCCGCGCTCGTCCGGGCCGGTGCGGAATGAATTTACCTGCTGCACGGTCATGGGACTGCCCTCAGTGTCATTCCGCGTTCGCGCGCTGCGAAGGAGCCCGGAACGACTGTGCTATATATACGTTCACGCGCTCACCTTGGATTGCCCGAGCGCGCTGTCTGCCGCGCGCGCGGCGCGGATGAAGGCGCGTATCTTATCGGGATCTTTTTCACCCGGCGAACGCTCTACACCGGACGAGACATCGACGCCCTGCGGGCGCGCGATGCGGATCGCCTCGGCGACATTGCCGGCGTCGAGTCCGCCGGACAGCATGAACGGCACGCCGGCGTTCAGACCGGCCAGCAGCGTCCAGTCGAAGGTCTTGCCGAGCCCGCCCGGACGGGTGTCGTCCTGTGACGGACGCGCGTCGAACAGCAGCCGGTCGGCGACGTTGGCGAACATGCGGATCGGCGACAGATCGGCGCGCGTCGAGATCGGCAGCGCCTTCATGACCGGCAAGCCAAAGTGAGAGCGCACAACCGCCACCCGCTCCGGGGTCTCGGTGCCGTGCAGCTGCAGCATGTCGGGCTTCAGCGCCGCGATGATCGCGTGCAGCGTCTCGTCATTGGCATTGACCGTGAGAGCCACTTTGCCGGCGCGGCCCTGCGCCCGCTGGCCAAGCAGCCGCGCAGCCTCCAGCCCGAGGTGGCGCGGGCTCTTGGCGAAGAATACGAAGCCGACCTGGTCGGCGCCGGATTCCAGCGCGACATCAAGGACTTCCGGGGTCTTCAAACCGCAGATTTTGATTAAAAGGGCCATTCTGAAGCGGGTTCTAGCGCCTAAAGCGCGCCGCCGCAAAGGCTTACCGTCCGGCCGGTCTCAGGGCCGCGGCGGCGCTATCGCCGGCGGCGAGGCCGGGTCGAAGTAGGTTGTCGCCGGCGGAGCCGGCGGCGCGTCGGCGGCGAAGCGATTGCGCAGCGCGCCCAGTTCCTGCCGGAGCAGGCGGTTCTCGGCATCGCCTTGACGGGCGGCGCGGCGCCAGTGCGCCTGGCCCAGCCAGGCGGCGATGCCGCCGACGATGACGCCGAGAATCACCAGGACGAAAATCAGGATGAACAGCGGCAGCGTTGCCGCATAGGCCGGATTTACATTGGTGAACGGATCGAACGAGACCGTCACCAATTCGCGATTGGCCACCGCAAAGGCAATGATCACCACGGCGAGCGGCACGACGATGACGAAAGTGACTATCTTTCGGAACATGCGATTAAATCCTCGTCATGCCCCGGGCATAGCCGTTAGAAAAACGGCGTTTCTAGAATGCCGATGTCCCGGGCATCCACGACTTGCTTCTTGACTGTAAAGACGTGGATGGCCGGGACAAGCCCGGCCATGACGAAATTGAAGCGTCCGGTTGGAACTTAGAGTGCGCTACTAAGCCTCCGGCGGCGCGGCGCCGTCGAGCTTGTTGAGGCGCTCGCGCATTTCCTTGCCGGTCTTGAAAAATGGCACCGACTTCTGCTCGACCGAGACATGCGCGCCGGTGCGCGGGTTGCGTCCCGTACGGGCCGGGCGATGCTTGACCGAGAAGGCGCCGAAGCCGCGCAGTTCGACGCGGTCGCCCTGCGCCATCGCGCCGGTGATCTCGCCGAGGATCGCATTGACGATGTTCTCGACGTCGCGCTGATACAGATGCGGGTTCTGTGAGGCGATGCGCTGGACGAGTTCGGACTTGATCATGGACGCCCCACCTTTGGTCAATTGGCCGTTGAAGGGTGCCAAAGCGCCAACAGACCGTCAAGATTAAGTCTCTCGAATGCCTGCGCGCCGCCCCACTCCTGGATCTGCTGCGACCATGCCGTCAGGCCGGCCTGCTGCAAGCCCCAAGAGGCCAAATAAGCGGCGACATGGAGGAAGGAAAGCTCGCTGAAGCGCGGCTCGAGCGAGAAATCCCGCACCGGCGTGTTCGCCGGCACCTTCTTTTCCTTCTCCAGCCAGGCAATCGCCGATTTCTCGTTGCCGATGGCATCGACCAGTCTGAGCGGTACGGCCTGACGGCCGGTGAAGACGCGGCCATCGGCGACTTTGGCGAGTTGCGCGTCATCCAGCTTGCGGCGGTCCTTCACCAGGCCTTTGAACCACCCATAGGAGTCGAGAACGATCGCCTCGATCGCCGCGCGCGCTTCCGGGCTGGTCGGTTCGAAGCCATTGGGCGCCGCCTTCAGCGGCGAGGACTTCACCTCTTCGACCTTGATGCCGATCGTCTTCAGGACGTCGGTGAAATTCGGATACTGGAACAGGACGCCGATCGATCCAACCAGCGACGTGTCGTGCGCGATGATGTGCTCGGAGGCGAGCGCCGCGATATAGGCGCCGGAAGCGGCCAGGCCGTCGACCACGACGACCATCGGTTTCTTCTCCTGCAACGCGCGCAGCGCGTCGTAAAGCTGCTCGGAGCCGGCGGTGGTGCCGCCCGGCGAGTCGAGATGCACGATCACGGCGCGCGCATGCGATTTGCCGAGGCGTTCGAGCGCTTCGACACGATCCTGATTGCCGCGAATGACGCCCTGAACCTTGATGCGGGCAATCGCGGTGTCGCCCGGCTTCAGCCCGGTCGCCGGCGTCAGCGCAATGCCGGCGATGCCGACGGCGACGAGCACCACCAGCGCCGCGGCAACGCGCCAGAAAGTGAGTTTGCGCCGCATACGGCGGCGATCGACGATGGCATCGGCATCGAGCGACATGAGAAATCCTTCAGTGGAATCGTTGGCGCATCATAGACCCAAACGTGGTCATTGAGTCCGCATTTTGGCACCCTCATGAGACAAAGAAAAAACCCCCGGAGCATGCTCCGGGGGTTCTTTTCGTGCGGTCGGTAAAGGTCTTCTAAACCTTAGTCGGCCTTTTCATCGTCGGCGTTCTCGCCGGCGCGCTGCTTCAAGGCAGCGCCCAGGATGTCGCCGAGCGACGCGCCCGAATCGGCGGAACCGTACTGCGCCATGGCTTCCTTCTCTTCGGCCACTTCGAGGGCCTTGATCGAGACGCCGACCTTGTGGGTCTTGCGGTCGAACTGGGTGACGCGGGCGTCAACCTTCTGACCGACGGCGAAGCGTTCCGGACGCTGGTCGCCACGCTCGCGCGCCAGATCGGCGCGGCGGATGAACGAGGTGAGATCGGTATCGACGATCTTCACTTCGAGGCCGCCTTCGGTGATCGCGGTGACTTCACAGGTGACGACCGAACCCTTCTTGAGTTCGCCCGCCGCGCCTTGCGTCATCGGATCGCCGTTGAGCTGCTTGACGCCGAGCGAGATGCGCTCCTTCTCGACATCGACGTCGAGAACCTGAGCCTTGACCATATCGCCCTTGTTGTACTCTTCGATCACCTGCTCACCCGGACGCTTCCAGTCCAGATCGGAGAGATGGACCATGCCATCGACCTCGCCGTCGAGGCCGAGGAACAGGCCGAACTCGGTCTTGTTCTTGACTTCGCCTTCGACAGTCGAGCCCGGCGGATGCTTCTCGACGAACACTTCCCACGGATTGCGCATGGTCTGCTTGAGACCGAGCGAAATGCGGCGCTTGACCGGATCGACTTCGAGGATCTGCACTTCGACTTCCTGCGAGGTCGAGACGATCTTGCCGGGGTGAACGTTCTTTTTCGTCCACGACATTTCGGAAACGTGGATGAGGCCTTCGATGCCCGGCTCCAGTTCCACGAACGCACCATAGTCGGTGATGTTGGTGACGCGGCCCTTGAACTTGGCCTGCACCGGATACTTGGCTTCGATGCCCTGCCACGGGTCGTCCAGCAACTGCTTCATGCCGAGCGAGATGCGGTGAGTTTCGTGGTTGATCTTGATGATCTTGACCTTCACCGACTGGCCGATATTGAGCACTTCCGTCGGGTGATTGACGCGGCGCCACGCGATGTCGGTGACGTGCAGCAGGCCGTCGATGCCGCCGAGGTCGACGAACGCACCGTAGTCGGTGATGTTCTTGACGACGCCGTCGATGACCTGACCCTCTTCGAGGTTCTGCACCAGTTCCTGGCGCTGTTCGGCGCGCGTCTCTTCGAGAACGGTACGGCGCGAGACGACGATGTTGCCGCGGCGGCGATCCATCTTGAGGATCTGGAACTGCTGCGGCACGTTCATCAGCGGCGTGACGTCGCGGATCGGACGAATGTCGACCTGCGAGCGCGGCAGGAAGGCGACGGCGCCGTCGAGATCGACGGTGAAGCCACCCTTGACCTGATTGAAGATAACGCCGGTGACCTTCTCGTTATTGGTGAAGCCCTTCTCGAGCTTGCCCCAGCTTTCCTCGCGGCGCGCCTTGTCGCGCGACAGCACGGCCTCACCGAGTGCGTTCTCGACGCGCTCCAGGTAGACCTCGACTTCGTCGCCGACTTTCAATTCGGTGGTGCGGCCCGGGCCGGCGAATTCGCGCACGGCGACGCGGCCTTCGGTCTTGAGGCCGACGTCGATGACGGCCATGTCTTTTTCGATGCCGACGACGATGCCCTTGATGACCGAACCTTCTTGCAGGTTGCCGGTCTGGAACGACTCGTCGAGCATCGCAGCGAAATCGTCACGCGACGGATTCTGTGCAGTGGCAGTAGCCATGTATTCTCCTGTTGCCTGCGCCGGGGTTTGATATGGCGTTCCGGGCATGCGGGCCGATGGTCTTGGCAAGACCTTCGGCGACTACCCGCAAAGCGGATAGCCGGCGCTAACACCGTACGTTCGGAACGATTGAGCAGTTTAAACGGGCGCCAGACGGCGAAACACGGACGGGGCTTTTGTCCTCCAACAGCGGGGGCGAATGACACGCTCCCCGGCCCGCCCGGGATGCTTCGACGAAATCGAAAGCGGCCCGAATTGCCGCGTCTATAGCGAATGCGGCGGAAGGCAGCAAGAAGCCTTTGCGGCGGCTTTTCGGCCGCGGCGGATCGTGACGCCGCCGGCGGCGTCCGAACAGCGGCGCGGCGTCCGCGATTCTCGCAAAAATTGGGATAGATTGGCTGATTTTCAGTACTTGGTAGAATTAAATGTTATTTTTCAGCGACTTATTGCACAAAACGAATAAATTATTCTATTCAGGGTTCAGTCGCGTAGCAGAATAGCGCAAGTTTTGAAGTTCATGACTGTCGCCCTTACCAAAGTTCCCCAAGCTACGGTGCCGGACCACCTCCTCGCGCTCGCGCGGCAGCTGTCGCTGGCGGCCGGCTCTCTCGATTTATTCGAGCGCGTGAAGGCGGCTTGCGACGCCATTGAAGGCCCGCTGGTCTTCACCACCAGCTTCGGACTGGAAGACCAGGCGATCGGCCACGCCATCCTGTCGCAGAATCTCGCCATCGACCTGGTCACGCTCGATACCGGCCGCCTGTTTGCCGAGACGCACGACGTCTGGACGGAGACCGAGCGCCGCTACGGCAAGCACATTCGCGCCGTCGTGCCCGAGGGCACGGCGCTCGAGTCCTTGATTAACGGGCAAGGCTCCAACGGCTTTCGCGCCTCGGTCGCGGCGCGCCAAGCCTGCTGCCATGTGCGCAAGGTCGAACCGCTCAACCGCGCGCTTGCCGGCGCCGCCGGCTGGGTCACCGGCCTGCGCGCCGATCAATCGCAACATCGCGCTGAAGTTTCCTTCGCCGAATTCGGCAGCGCGCGCGGCCTGATCAAGATCAACCCACTTTACGACTGGACCCGCGAGCGCGCCGTCGCCTTCACGCGCCAACACGACGTGCCGGTGAATGCGTTGCACGCCCAGGGCTTCCTCTCCATCGGCTGCGCGCCGTGCACCCGCGCCGTTCAACCCGGCGAACCGGAACGCGCCGGCCGCTGGTGGTGGGAAGACGAAGGCAAGACCGAATGCGGCCTGCACGCCAATCCGTTGCATCTGGCCGCGCGCAAGAACTTGAATCGGCAAAATCATGAATGATGTTTCGCTCACCGCCGCGAGCAGCGCGCACTCCTATCTCGACCAGCTCGAGGCCGAGAGCATTCACATCATGCGTGAGACCGTCGCCGAGTGCGACAAGGTCGTCATGCTCTATTCGATCGGCAAGGATTCGTCGGTGCTGCTGCATCTGGCGATGAAGGCGTTCTATCCGGGCAAGCCGCCGTTTCCGCTGCTGCATGTCGACACGACGTGGAAATTCCGCGAGATGATCGAGTTTCGCGACCGCCGCGCCAAGGAGCTCGGCGTCGACCTGATGGTGCATATCAATCAGGACGGTGTGGCGCGCGGCATCGGCCCGATCTCGCACGGGTCCGAATTGCATACCGACGTGATGAAGACACAAGGCCTGCGGCAAGCGCTCGACCTTAACGGCTTCGACGCCGCCATCGGCGGCGCGCGCCGCGACGAGGATAAATCGCGCGCCAAGGAGCGCATCTTCTCGTTCCGCAATGCGCATCACCGCTGGGACCCGAAGCGGCAACGGCCGGAGCCATGGCGGCTGTTCAACGCGCACAAGCGCAAGGGCGAAAGCATCCGCGTGTTTCCGCTGTCGAACTGGACCGAGCTGGATGTATGGCTCTACATCCACCGCGAAAACATTCCGGTGGTGCCGCTTTATTTCGCCAAGCCGCGTCCGGTGGTGAAGCGCGGCGAGACTTTGGTGATGGTCGATGACGACCGGCTGCCGCTCGAGCGCAGTGAAGTCCCGCAGGTCAAGAACGTGCGGTTCCGCACGCTCGGTTGCTATCCGCTCACCGGCGCGATCGAAAGCACCGCGGCCTCGGTGGAAGACATCATCCGCGAAACACTCGACAGCCGCTTTTCGGAACGGCGCGATCGCGTCATCGACCAGGACGGCTCAAGCTCGATGGAACGCAAGAAGCAGGAAGGCTATTTCTAATGACGATCCTGGCCGACCCGAAGGCGCAAAGCAAAGAACTTGAGCGCGACGCCATCATCTATCATCACGAAGCGAAGAGCCTGCTGCGCTTCATCGCCTGCGGCTCGGTCGATCATGGCAAATCGAGCCTGCTCGGCCGTCTGCTGTTCGACGCCGGGCTGGTGCTCGACGATCAGATCGACGCGCTTCGGAAGGATACCGGGCAACTGACCGACGCGCTCGAGGACCTCGATTTCTCGCTGCTGTTCGACGGCCTGGCTGCCGAGCGCGAGCAGAAGATCACCATCGATCTGGCCTATCGCTTCTTCGCCACCGAAAAGCGCAAATTCATCGTCGCCGACGCGCCCGGTCACGAACAATACACGCGCAACATGGCGACCGGCGCTTCGACCGCCGACCTCGCGCTCATTCTGGTCAACGCACAAGCCGGCCTGACGCAGCAGACGCGGCGCCACGCTTTGATCGCGGCGACGCTCGGCGTCCGCCATCTGGTGGTCGCGGTTAACAAGATGGACCTGGTCGACTACGCGCAGGCGACCTTTGCGGCAATCGAGTCTGATTTTCGGAAATTCGCCGATCGCCTGGGCGACGTATCGATTACCTTCATTCCCGTGTCGGCGCGCAAAGGTGACAATGTCGTCAAACGTTCACCGCATACCGGCTGGTATCGCGGGCCGACGCTCTTGGAAAAGCTCGAGACCGTCGACGTGACGCCACGCGCGGCCAACCAGGCTTTCCGCATGGCCGTGCAATGGGTCAGCCGGCCGACTCCGGATTTTCGCGGCTATTGCGGCATGATCGCCGGCGGCGAAGTTCGCCCCGGCATGGAAATCCTCGTCCAGCCGTCCGGCCAGCGCACGCGCATCGCCAGCATCGTCACTGCCAATGGCGAACTTTCCCGCGCCGGCGTCGGCCAGTCGGTCACGCTGACGCTCGCCGATGATGTCGATGTCTCACGCGGCGATCTGATCGCCGAAGCGGCACGGCCAGCGCATGTATCGGATCGCCTTAACGCCCGCATTTTCTGGATGGGACAGGGCACCCTGGCGCCCGGGGGCCGCTATCACATCAAGCTCGGCACCGCTTCGGCGGCTGCGAGCATCGCCGGACCGATGCAATTGATCGATCTTGGCGAAGACGCGGCTGTGAAATCCGTTGACCGCTTGATGAGCAACGAGTTCGGCACTTGCAGTCTCGAACTCGATCGGCCGCTTGCCGCCGATGGCTATGACCAGAACCGCGAGACCGGCAGCTTCATCCTCATCGACGCCGAGACGCACGACACCGTGGCGATGGGATTGATAGAAGTGCCGGTGGTTGCCGCTACGGCGACGCGCGGTGCGAACGCCATCACCGCCGTGCCGATGCCGCGCGATCTGTACAGATTGTTCGGCATCAACGCCAACCAGGCGCGTTCGCTGGCGAAGACGGTGACATGGCGCGTGATGGGCAGCGTCGTCACCTTCCTGGTGGCGCTCTTGGTCACCGGCCATGCCGCGATTGCCAGTTCGATCGTGATCGCCGAGATCGTGATCAAGATCGCGTTCTATTATTTCCACGAACGAATCTGGCTGCTGGCGCCGTGGGGCAGAAGCTAGCGCTTTCTTATCCGCTCAACGATCGCAATAGCTGCCGCCACTGCCGCCTCAACGCCAAGGCCGGTCGTATCAAGCAACACCGCATCGTCGGCCTGCTTGAGCGGTGAGGCGGAACGTTTGCTGTCGCGTTCGTCGCGCTTGCGGATATCGGCCAGCACTGTCGCTTCGTCGCCGTCCTTGCCCGCGGCGGCGTATTCCTTTGCCCGTCGTTTGGCGCGCACGTCCGGCGCCGCCGTGACGAAGATTTTTACGTCGGCATCCGGACAGATGACCGTGCCGATATCGCGGCCGTCGAGCACCGCGCCCGGCGCTTCCGCCGCGAAGCCGCGCTGATAGGCCACGAGAGCCGCGCGCACCTCGGGGATCGCCGAGACAAAGGACGCCGCCTCACCGGCCTCGGCGCCCTTGAGCACCGCTTCATCGAAGCGGGACAGGTCAAGCGATTGCGCGGCAGCAATGGCCGCCTGCCTGTCGTCGAGTTTGTGGCCGGCGTCGAGCATGGTCCTGCCGACCGCGCGATACAGCAAGCCCGTATCGAGATGGCGCAACCCGTAATGCGCGGCCAGTCTCTTGCCGATGGTGCCTTTGCCGGACGCCGCCGGTCCATCGATGGCGATGATCACGACAAATCCGCGCCCAAACCGCGCATCAATTCGACAAAGCCCGGGAAGCTGGTGGCGATGAACGCGCTGTCGTCGATGCGCACCGCGTTGATGCTGGCAAGCCCCATCATCAAGGCCGACATGGCGATGCGGTGATCCATATGCGTCTTGACCTCGCCGCCGCCGGGCACGCCGGTCGCGCCCAATCCGCTTGGTCCCTTGCCGTGCACGATCATGTCGTCGCCTTCGATATCGACCCTGACGCCGTTGACGCGCAGCATCTCGGCGGTCGCTTCCAGCCGATCGCTTTCCTTGACGCGCAATTCCTTCAGGCCCCGCATCCGCGTGTCGCCTTCGGCAAAGGCCGCCGCCACCGCAAGGATGAGATATTCGTCGATCATCGACGGCGCGCGCGCCGCCGGCACATCGACACCTTTGAGCGTCGATGTGCGCACGCGCAGGTTCGCGGTCTCCTCGCCCTCGTCCTTCTTGTCGAGTTCTTCGATGCTGGCGCCCATTTCGCGCAAGGTCATGAACAGGCCGGTGCGCAGCGGATTGAGCATGACCGAGTGAAGCGTCAGGTCGGAGCCCGGCACAATCAAGGCGGCGACCAGCGGAAACGCCGCCGATGACGGATCGGCCGGCACCGCGACATGCGCCGGCGACAGTTCGGGCTGACCTTGCAAGGTGATGCGGCGGCCATGGTCGCCATAAGGCTTGCTGACGATCTTGGCGCCGAAATGCTTCAACAGCTTCTCGGTGTGGTCGCGCGTCGCCTCGGCCTCGATCACCGTGGTCGCGCCGGGCGCGGCCAGCCCCGCCAGCAGCACGGCCGACTTGAGCTGTGCCGACGGTACCGGCGATTCGTATTCGAGCGGCAGCGGGTCGCTGGCGCCTTTAAGTGTCAAAGGCAGGCGGCCGCCATCGGCGGCGGAAACGACCCGTGCGCCCATTTTCTCCAGCGGATCGAGCACCCGGCGCATTGGCCGGCTGCGCAAGGATGCGTCGCCGTCAAAGGTCACCGTGATGCCACAGCCGGCGACGGCGCCGATCGCCAGCCGGCAGCCGGTTCCGGAATTGCCGAAATCGAGTGGCCCAGTTGGCTGGGCGAAGCCGCCGACCCCGACGCCGTGAATGCGCCAGTTGCCGTCGCCCAGCCGCTCGACCTTGGCGCCCAGGGCGCCCATCGCCTTGGCGGTGTTGAGGACGTCCTCGCCCTCCAGCAGCCCGGAAATCGTGGTTTCGCCCACCGTCATGGCGCCGAGGATTAAGGCGCGGTGGGAGATCGATTTGTCGCCGGGGACGCGGATTTGGCCGGCAATCGGGCCCGATCGGCGGGCGGTCAACGGTGTCGGGGCGGCAGGACTCACGGCAATCACATCCTCGGGCGGGCGACAGGGGCTTTGGCGGGCTCTTTTACCGTCCCGCTTGCGCTATTGACAGGTGCTTCGCAACTAGCCAAGTGAAGCATCAATTCAACGGCATTTCCGAGGAAACTCGATCGTGGCTAAATCTGATCTCGGCACCAAGCGCGTCTGTCCGGACACCGGTCGTAAATTCTACGACATGGGTAAGTCGCCGGTTATTTCGCCCTACACCGGCAAGGTCGTTCCGATCGTCGTCCCGGTCCAGTCGCGGTCGCGGCCGGAATCGGCCGCCGCGCGGGCGATGCCCGCCGCCGAGACCGAGACGTTGGTGCCGGAGACGCAGGACGCGGAATTCGTCTCGCTGGAGGACGCCGAGGCCGAACAGCAGGGCAAGAAGAAGCCCGCCACGGCCGGCGACGTCTCCGAAGACGACGAAATCGAAGGCGACGACGAAAGCCTTGACGATGCCGCCTTCATCGAAGAACAGGAAGACGGCGATCCGGACGTCACCGACATCATCGGCGACGGGATCGAGAAGGAAGAAGAGCAGTAACCAATCGGCCAATCTGAGTCTTTGCTTTTTTGCCGATTACTGATTACTGATCTGTCGTTACGGGGCCATAGCTCAGCTGGGAGAGCGCCTGCATGGCATGCAGGAGGTCGGCGGTTCGATCCCGCCTGGCTCCACCAACCTTCGTCTCCGCATGTACCGCATTCCCCGGACCGCGAAGCGAGCGAAGGTTGCCCGGCGTAGCCCGAAGGGCGAAGACGGGCGACCCGGAAGTTTCCAACAATGAAAGCAAGACGTGGATGGCCGGACCAAGTCCGGCCATGACGAGTTTGTTGATCGCCTAGAGACAACACGTCTTCCGCATTGCATGATGGCGGCAAAACACACCGGGAGAGACACGTCATGCAAGGCAAGATCGCGCTCGAGGAGCATTTCGCCATCGAGCCGACGCTCGGCGATTCAAAAGTATTCGGCGCCCATGTGTGGCCCGATCTCGGCCCCCGGCTGATCGACGTCCATGACACGCGCCTGCGCGAAATGGACAGACACGGCGTCGAGATGATGATCCTGTCGCTGAATGCGCCGGCGGTGCAGGCGATCCATGACGTCAAAACCGCCATCGCGGTGGCCAAGCAGGCCAACGACGTGCTGGCCGATCACATCGCCAAGCGCCCCGCCCGCTTTGCCGCCTTCGCCGCGCTGCCGATGCACGACCCGGACGAGGCGATTGCCGAGTTGAAGCGCTGCGTCAACGACCTCGGTTTCGTCGGCGCCCTGGTCAACGGCTTTTCCAATATCGGTACGCCCGACAACGTCACTTACTACGACCTGCCGCAATACCGGCCGTTCTGGCGCGCGGTCGAGGCGCTTGACGTGCCGTTCTATCTGCACCCGCGCAATCCGCAGCCGGGCAATCCGCAATTCGCCGGGCACAACTGGCTGCTCGGCCCGAACTGGGCGTTCTCGGCCGAGACCTCGATCCATGCGTTGCGGCTGATCGGTTCCGGCCTGTTCGACGAACATCCGAACTTGAAAATAGTGCTCGGCCATCTCGGCGAAGGCATTCCGGTGCAGCTCTGGCGCATCGACGGCCGCAACGGCTGGATGAAGGAGCCGCATCGCTATCCGGCCAAGCATGGCGTCGGTCACTACTTCCGCAAGCACTTCCATCTGACCACGTCGGGCAATTTCCATACACCGTCGCTGGTCAATGCCATGACCGAGATGGGACCGGACCGCGTGATGTTCTCGGTCGACTGGCCGTTCGAGGATGTCGGCCAAGGCTGCGACTGGTTCGACAATGCGGCGATCAGCGATGCCGACCGCGCCAAGGTCGGCCGCGACAATGCGGTGAAGCTGTTTAAATTGAAGATCTAACCCGTCATTTCGGGGCGCGCGCTTTGCACGCGAACCCGGAATGACAGAACTACTTCTTCTTGGCGCTCGTGCTGTTGTTCGTCGCCAGCAGCGCGGGGCTGCCCCACACCGGCTCTTCGGCGCCATTGCCCCAGGCGAAGGGGCGATAGAATTGATGCACGCCGAAACGGACCAGCTTCTTCATCTCGTGCACCCAGTTCGGATGCACATAGACCGCGTGATAATGCGTCGACTTGGCGACTTCCGGCACATAGATCTGGCCGTCGAGCGTCTGCTTGGCGATGCGGTTGGCGCGCGCCCAGTGGCCGCGTTCGGTGATCGCTTTGCTCTTGCCGTCACAGGCGAAGGTGAACTGGCAGGACAGATGGCGATTCGCGTTCTGATAAACGACGCCGCAAATATCGTTCGGATAGAAGCCCGAGAAGGCGCGGTTGACGATCACCTGCGCCACGGCCTGCTGGCCTTTGACCGGCTCGCTGCGCGCTTCAAAATAGATCGCATTGGCGAGACAGCGCTCGGCCTTGGCGTATTCCTTGCCCTCGAGCTTCAGCCGCTGCGCCGGCGACGGCGGCGGCACGCCGGGCGCGGGAGTCGGCAGCGGCACCATGTCGATCGGGATCGCCGCCGACATCGGCAATGACGCCGGCTGCGGCGCAACCGCCGGTTCGTCCGCCGGAAGCGTCCCCGGCCCAAGGCTGGCCAGCTTGATCGGTGCGCTGTTCGGCGCGGACGGCGCGGCAAACGTATCGGTCGGCAATTCGGCTGTCAGCGATAAGGCAACGGCGCGGTCCATGACCGCGGGCGCGCTCAAGGCGAATTCGACGGCGTCGGCATCGCGCGCGTCGGCCAATTCAACAACGAGAGAGGCCGCCGGAGAAACAATCTGCGACGCGGCCGGCTGGATCGCCGGGGCAAACGCCGCCATGTCGTTGGCGGGCTGCAGCGCGGCGAGACGCGTCGGCGGGACCGGCTCCGCCGGGATACTGGCTGAGGTCTCGACACTGGTATTGGCCGGATTGGTGTTGGGCGAGGGCTCAGGCATGCGAGCCGGCGCCGGCTCAGCCAATGCAATCTGCGGAGTCATTTGCGGCGTCAGTCGCGGCGCCGCCATGATGTTCGCTTTGACGATGGCCTCGCGCGGGATCGCCACGATAACCGCGTCTTGATCGGCAACGAACGAAACCTGACGGATGCCGGACGGAACGCGGCCCGCCGCATCGGCGGATCGCGAACGGTTGTCTTGTGAACGGCTGTCTTGGGCGATTTGGGTGCCGGATTCCGCCATGCGAACATTCAGCAGATCGATGGTGACGATGCCGAGCGCAATGACGGCGAAGCCGACGCAGATGCGTTTGCCGTTGCGAAACAACGTCGCTTCGAATGTCGGAGCGAACGGATCGGCATCGATGCTACGCGTTAACAAGACTTACGCTCCCACTGTCGCCGAAAGGTTTTTTTATGCGTCGGTCGGACAGCGGTTATCTTAGCGAGGGAAAACGAAATGAATAGGTTTTTGCGAAACTTTTGCGAGAACAAGGCAAAGACGCATGCTTAAATTAACCGGTCTTGGCAGAGTTCCCGATTTAACCTAATTTCGTTAAATCGGGAACTTTGCCGCGTGTCATCGCGCCCTTCGATTGCGCGCGTTCTTTCGTTTTATTTGTTCGATCGCCGGCGAATATTTTTCAGCGCACACGGTGGCGTTCGACCGCTTCGGCGTCCCAAATCATGCCATTGCCGGGGCGTTGCGGAATGAGCGCATGGCCGTCGCTGACGATGAGCGGCTCCTGTAACAAAACATTCGCCCAATCGACATATTCGAGAAAATGACACGTTGGCGTCGCCGCCAGCAGGTGCGCGCTGACTTCCGGAAACAGATGCGACGACATTGGCAATTTATGCGTCGCGGCGATCTCCGCCGCCTGCCGCCAGCCGGTAACGCCGCCGATGCGTTCGAGATCGGGCATGACATAATCGGCCGCGCCCTGCGCGATGGCAAACGCCATATTGGCCGGCAGCGAGAAGTTCTCGCCGATCTGGATCGGTACTTTCAGCGCGTTCGCCAGCGCCGCCTCGCCGGCATAGTCATCGTGCCGGATCGGCTCCTCCAGCCAATAAATATTTTCAGCGTCGAGCGCCCGGCCGCGCGCCATTGCCTCGTCGAGCGACAGCGCCTGGTTATAGTCGACCATCAACGCGATCCCGTCGCCGACGCGCTTGCGCACTTCCCTGACGGCGGCGATGTCGCCTTGCGGCGTCGGATAGCCGAGGCGCAGTTTGACCGCCTTGAAGCCGCCCATTCCGAGGAGCGTCTCGGCTTCGTCGGCAAGTTCGCCGAGATCGTCTTTAATGCCGAGGCCGCAACTGTTGTAGGCCGGGATCGGTTTCGCCCCGGCGCCGAGCATCGCGGCGAGCGGCAGTCCGGCGGCAATCGCCACCGCGTCCCAACAGGCAACGTCGAAGCCGGCGAGCGCCATGCGCACGATGCCCTGCACCCCGATCAAGGTGAAACGGCGCGCCAGTTTCGCGGAAAGCGCGACAGGGTCGGCCGGCTGTCCTTTGGCCAGGCTCTCGATTTCGCCGAGCAGGCTCATGATCGCCGGCTGCGCCGCCCGCAAATAGCAGAAGAGATAGGAGCGCCCGGTAAAGCCTTCCTCGGTTTCCAGATCGATCAGCAACAGCGGCACATGACGCAGCGCCTGCTGGCTGGTGCCGAGCACAAAATTCAGCGGCACCTCGACCGGGGTGGCCTTCAGGGCACGTATCGTCAGAGGGGGCATTTTGGGCACGTTTGGCATGAATTTCCCCCGTTTGGCGGCCAATATAATCGCTTTCGCGCGAAAGACGCCGCGTTCTTGAACCTTTAACTCGCCCTGCCCATATTAGACGCAAGCGGGCGGCAGTCGCCGTCCGGTTATGAGACGCCCGCAAGGGGTCTCGTCAAAGTCGCTTCGAAGCGAGGACTTTGAGACCATGTCACGAGTGCCGTCACTGTCCAGTCCGTTCCTGCTCGGCTTCGACGAGATCGAGCGTCTGCTCGACCGCGTCACCAAGGGAGCCGACGGCTATCCGCCCTACAACATCGAGCGGTTGGCACGCGACGCGGACAATCCGGAACGGCTGCGCATCACGCTCGCCGTCGCCGGCTTTACCCGCGATCAACTCGACGTCTGCATTGAGGAGAGCCAGTTGGTGATCCGCGGGCGTCAGCAGGACGACAAGACCCGGCAATATCTCCACCGCGGCATTGCCGCGCGCCAGTTCCAGCGCACCTTCGTGCTGGCGGATGGCATGGAGGTTTTGGGCGCGGACTTGAAAAACGGATTGCTGTCGATCGACCTGATCCGGCCCCAGCCGGAACGTTTCGTGAAATCGATCGCCATCAACGATCTGGAATAGATGACGGGAACTTGAAGGACACAAAGAGGACTCGACCGCGTTAGCGTTCAAATGGAAAGGATCGAGGGCCATGGCTGGAAATATGACAAATAAGCAGATTGAGCAGACGACTAATCCCATCATCACGCAGGATGCGCTGGCGCATCTCGGCGATGGCCGCCTGGCTTACGTCAGGGCGATCCGTTCCGAAGACGTCGCCGGCATGTTCCCGCAGGCGCCTGAAATCGCGCCGGGCGTGACCCTGTTCGCCCTGCACGCCGCCGACGGCACGCCGATCATGCTCACCGACACGCGCGAATCGGCGATTGCCAGCGCCTGGAGCAACGAGCTTGAAGCGGTGAGTGTGCACTAGGCCGGAGTCGCCATCGGCTCAGCGATCGCGCAAAGCGCAGCCATGTTGGCTGCGCTTTTTCGCTTCTTGTGTCGATGCGTTAGGCCGCGCTGCTCGCCGGCGACATCGCCAGGACCGCGTACAGCGCATCGGTGTCGCGTGAGTCGCGCAATTTGCGGGCAATTTCCGGATCGCGCAGCAGTCGGGCAACGCGCGCCAGCGCTTTCAGGTGGTCCGCGCCAGCCGCTTCCGGCGCCAGCAGCAGAAATATCAGGTCGACGGGCTGCGAATCGAGCGCCTCGAAATCGATGCCGCGTTCCAGTCGCGCGAACAATCCGAACAGCCTGCCGAGTTTCGGCAGCTTGCCATGCGGAATCGCGATGCCGTTGCCGACAGCGGTGGACCCAAGCTTCTCGCGCTGGAGAAGAATTTCGAGAATTGTCTTCTCATTCTGCCCAGTCAACTCAGCCGCACGCGCGGCAAGTTCCTGAATAGCCTGCTTCTTGCCGTTGACCTTGAGCGCCGGAATGATCGCGCTGGGCGCGACGAGATCGGTGAGCGTCATGGACATGTCCAATGATCGAAAGCGGCGGCGCCGGGTTGAACTGCGGGTTTCTTGGGGTGTGAATGGCGCGGACCATAGGGATGGTATCCAGCGGCGTCAATGGCCGCGATGCGGCTGAAACTGCCGCATTTTCCCGCATTTCTCGGCATTTCAGCCGCCGCGGCGCGCCTGATTGTCCTTAAGCCGGCGTTTGTAGCGGCGCAGCCGCTTTTCGATATGAACCGCCGCCTGGTCGGCGCTTTCATAGGCATCGGCCGCCATCCCCTCGGCTTCGAGCGAGGCGCCCGAATCGAGATGCAACACGCAGTCGGTGCGAAAGCCAAAGCCGTCCCGGCCAACCGTGGCGTGACCGGAATAGCCGCCGTGAAAATATTTCGACGTTGCTTCCTCGACGCGGTCACTGATCCGCTGTTGCAACGATAAGCCAATGCTGATGTTTTTCCCCGAGACACGTAAAGGCATCTGTCGAGCCTCCTTGTCGGGCGCGTGCCACACATCGTGGTCCATTCGCCGCGACGTTTACCGCACCATTTTTCCAGCGGGCTAATCATATGATCTGCGAATCGTTCCCCACGTCAATGCTCGATATTTTTTTCCCGGGGCCTTGCGAAACACATCGCGAAGCGTGCTGAAGAGATTCTGAATCGCCGCTCACGCGGTCGCCGCCTGTTTCTCCCGCCGGCGCTGCACCGAGGATGGAATTCGCATCGCCTCGCGGTATTTGGCGACCGTGCGGCGCGCAATATCAATTCCCACCTCGCGCAACTTATCGACGATCGTATCGTCCGACAGAACATCGGCGGCCGGCTCGGCATCGATCAATTGCCGGATACGGTGGCGCACCGCTTCCGCCGAATGCGCGTCGCCACCGTCGGCGGCGGCGATCGACGAGGTGAAGAAGTATTTCAATTCAAAAATGCCGCGGCTCGTTGCCATGTATTTGTTGGCGGTGACGCGCGACACCGTCGACTCGTGCATGCCGATGGCATCGGCCACCGTCTTGAGATTGAGCGGCCGCAGATGCTGCACGCCCTTGACGAAGAAACCGTCCTGCTGCCGCACGATCTCGCAGGAGACTTTCAGGATCGTCTTGGCGCGCTGATCCAGCGCGCGCACCAGCCAGGTCGCGGTCTGCAGACAATCGGCAAGGTAGGTTTTGTCCTTGTCGTTGCGTGTCGTTTTCGACACTTGCGCATGGTATCTTTGACTGATGAGAACCTTCGGCAGCGTGTCGGAATTCAATTCGACCTGCCAGCTGCCATCCGGCGCGGCGCGCACATAGACATCCGGCACGATCGGCTGCACCAGGGTCGAACCGAAGGCGAGACCCGGTTTCGGATTGAGATTGCGGATCTCGGCAATCATGTCGGCGAGGTCTTCTTCATCAACGCCGCAGATCCGGCGCAACGCGGCGAGATCGCGCTTGGCCAATATCGGCAGGTTCTCGACCAGCGCCCGCATCGCCGGATCGAAACGGTCGCGCTCCTTCAATTGAAGGGCGAGGCATTCGGTCAGGCTGCGGGCGCAGACGCCGGCCGGATCGAGCGCCTGCAGGACAGCCAGCACTTTCTCGACGTCGGCGAGTGGCGCGCCAAGCTTGTCGGCGACCGATTGCAATTCGCCGACCAGATATCCGGACTCGTCGACCATATCGATCAAATACTGACCGATCATCCGCTGCACCGGATCGGTGATGGCGAGTGCCATCTGCGCGCCGAGGTGATCCGCCAGGGTAATCTCGGCGGTCACGAAGGCTTCGAGATTGTAGCTGCCGTCCTCGCCGCCCGTGCCTGACCCCGACCATTCGGTATAGGCCGGCGGCGGCGTTTCGACCGGCGCGGCTTTTTCGCCGCCGTCATCGGGAAAGACGTTTTCGAGTTCGGTGCCCAGCCCCTGCTCCATCGACGAACGGCTGGTTTCCAGATCGGCGCCGATCCAGTCCGGGGTGATTTCGCCGTCGCCATTGCCGCCGCTGTCGCCATCCGAGCCGGTGATGGAATTGTCCGGTTCGCTACCCGGTGCCGGACCGTCGTCCTCGCCGGCGCGCTCCAATAGCGGGTTGCGCTCGAGTTCCCCCTCGACATAGGCGGCCAGATCGAGGCTGGAGAGCTGCAACAGCTTGATGGCTTGCATCAGCTGCGGCGTCATCACCAGCGCTTGGCTCTGGCGGAATTCGAGTCGTTGCGACAACGCCATAGAGGTTTCCCGGCGGAAACTGGTCCGATTCTTGCTTGAATCTATATAACAGGTCTTCAGCGGCGCGGGTATGTGATTCCGCACCGCAGCATTGCACAAATTATCGGCAATAATATTGACAAGCTAGGTTATAGGCGCGTCCCGGGCGAAAAACCCCGGATTGGCGGCCGTCAGAGGCGGAATTCCTCGCCCAGATAGAGTCGGCGGACGTCGGGGTTATTCACGATATCCTCGGCGCGGCCCTCCATCAGCACCTCGCCGGAATAGATGATGTAGGCGCGGTCGGTCAGGCCGAGCGTTTCCCGCACATTGTGGTCGGTGATCAGAACGCCGATGCCGCGATTGGTCAGGTGGCGCACCAGTTGCTGAATATCGCCGACGGCGATCGGGTCGATGCCGGCGAAGGGCTCGTCGAGCAGCATGTAGCTCGGCCGCGTCGCCAGTGCCCGGGCGATTTCGACGCGGCGCCGCTCGCCACCCGACAACGCGATGGTCGGTGTCTTGCGCAGGCGCGTGATGTTGAACTCTTCCAGCAGGGCGTTGAGGTCGGCTTCGCGGCGGCGGCGGTCAGGCTCGACCACTTCGAGCACGGCGCGGATATTGTCCTCGACATTGAGGCCGCGGAAGATCGACGCTTCCTGCGGCAGATACCCGATGCCGAGGCGCGCGCGCTGATACATCGGCAGCGCGGTGACGTCATAGCCATCGAGTTCGATGCGGCCGCGGTCCGCCTTGATCAGGCCGGTGATCATATAAAACGCCGTGGTCTTGCCGGCGCCGTTCGGACCGAGCAGGCCGACCGCTTCGCCGCGCCGGACATACAACGTGATGCCTTTGACGACCTTGCGGGC
>CAIMEA010000020.1 GCA_903839845.1 uncultured Hyphomicrobiales bacterium | reverse complement strand
TTTGCGCATCTCCTCCAGGCTCCTGGTGGCGGCCAAGAGCATTTCGGCGTCCGGCGTCTCGATGCCGTAATAGTCCGGGTGCGTGATCGGCGGCGAGGAAATGCGGAAGTGGACTTCCGCCGCGCCGGCGTCGCGCATCATCTGCACGATCTTGCGCGAGGTGGTGCCGCGCACGATGGAATCGTCGACCAGCACGATGCGCTTGCCGGAGACCACGGCGCGGTTGGCCGAATGCTTCAGGCGCACACCTTGATCGCGGATCGACTGCGTCGGCTGAATGAAAGTGCGGCCGACATAATGATTGCGGATGATGCCGAGTTCGTAAGGGATACCGGAAGTCTGCGCAAAGCCGAGCGCCGCCGGCACCCCTGAGTCCGGCACCGGCACGACGACGTCGGCCGCGACCGCGGCTTCGCGCGCCAGTTCGGCGCCGAGATTCTTGCGTACGTCATAGACGTTGCGGCCGCCGACGACGCTGTCGGGTCGCGCGAAATAGATATATTCGAAGATGCAGGGCCGCGCCGCCATCGGCGGGAACGGCTTGTGCGATTGCGCGCCGTCTTCGTCGAACACCACGACTTCGCCGTTCTCGACGTCGCGCACATAAGTGGCGCCGATGATGTCGAGCGCGCAGGTTTCCGAGGCGAGGATCGGGCAGCCGTCGAGCTTGCCAATGACCAGCGGCCGGATGCCCAGCGGATCGCGCGCGCCGACCAGTTTCTTGTTGGTGAGGCCGACAAAGGCGTAGGCGCCTTCCAGCTGCCGCAAGCCCTCGACGAAGCGATCGACGAAACGGTTGCGGCGGGCGCGCGCCACCAGATGCAGGATGACTTCGGTGTCCGAGGTCGACTGCATCATGGCGCCTTCGCGCACCAGGTTTTTGCGTAAGGTAATGCCGTTGGTCAGGTTGCCGTTATGGGCGACCGCGAAACCGCCGCCCTCGAGTTCGGCGAACAAAGGCTGGACGTTGCGCAGGATGGTTTCGCCGGTGGTCGAATAGCGCACATGGCCGACGGCCGAATTGCCGGGCAGGCGGTCGATGACATCGCGCTTGGAAAAGGTGTCGCCGACCAGGCCGAGCCGGCGCTCGGAGTGAAAGCGCTTGCCGTCGAAGGAGACGATGCCGCAGGCCTCCTGGCCGCGATGCTGGAGCGCGTGCAGGCCGAGCGCGGTGATGGCGGCCGCGTCCGGGTGGCCGAAAATGCCGAAGACGCCGCATTCCTCGCGGAGCCGGTCGGCCATCGGGTCGAAGTCGGAACCGACTTCTGTCTGGGGATTGTGGCCGGCGTTCGCGAGGTCTTGCGGGGGTTTTTGCATGCCTAGCGGGTTTCCTGTTTCAGCCGCGCCAGCGTCACGGGCGGCTGCAGTTCCGATTTCCGGCCGGGCGCGGCGTCCGGCGGGGCATCCTGGTCGGCTGGCGCGGGCTTCTTCAGCCTCTTTAAGATGGTGCTCTCGGGGTCATCCGGCAACATGGCCATCAGCCATTGTCCGGTACTTTGCAACACCACTTTCGACTTGGCGCCGCGCACCCACTCCGGCTGGCTGCGATCGGGTACCAGCCATGCGAAAAACAGGAAGGCGACGACGACGATGATTAGGCCGCGGCCGAGGCCGAACAGGAAACCGAGCGTGCGGTCGAGCGCGCCGACCCGGCTGTCGAGGATCATGTCGGAAATGCGCACGGTGATGATCGAGACGATCAGCAGCGTCAGCAGGAAAATCGAGCCGACGGTAATGCCGGTCGCCACCGTCTTGCTCGAGACATAGCCCTCGGCGATCGGCAGCACCTTGGCGAAGGAATAGAGCGTGACCAGAGCGGCGATGCCCCAGGCGCCGATCGACAGGATCTCGCGCATGAAGCCGCGGATCATGGCGAGCAGGCCCGAAATCAGCATGACGACGAGCAGGAGAATATCGAGCAGCGTAATGGGCATGCCTGGCTCTCTAAGCGCTCCGCGAAGGGGTGCTGGCGCCGGCGCTGCGGCGCCGGCACGACGAATCCGCGCGAGCTTTAGCGGCTTGCGCAGCGAGCGGCAATGTCGGCCTTAAGTGCTTAATTTTGAGCCCGTTTCTGGTCCTGTCCGACCGCAAAACGCCCGCGTGAGCCGGTTAATGCGCGCCCAGTATATAGCCGGGCGTCACGGTGCCGTCACCCGTCTATCAACCGGTTTTCGCGGTAAGTCCGGAATTTTGCGCCGCATTTTGGCGCGGTTTTCCCAAAGCGGCGATATCGGCGACCAGCGAGGTCAGGCTGCCGACATGGCTGGTCTTGAGGCCGCCGTCGCCCGTTTCGCCGCGCACGGCTTCCGGAACCACGGCGCGGGCGAAGCCAAGCTTGGCCGATTCCTTAAGCCGGCTCGGCGTATGCGACACCGGGCGGATCGCGCCGGATAACGATATCTCGCCGAAATAGACCGCGTCCGCCGGCAGCGGCGAATTGGCCAAAGACGACACCAGCGCGGCGGCGGCGGCCAGATCGGCGGCCGGCTCATTGATGCGCATGCCGCCGGCGAC
>CAIMEA010000019.1 GCA_903839845.1 uncultured Hyphomicrobiales bacterium | reverse complement strand
TTCACGAAGTGATGCACCTGGCCGAGCATCGGCCCGAGGCCGCCCATCTGCCACATGGTCCACTCGATCACCTGATAGCGCTCCTTGCCGGATTTCGGCAGCAGCTTGCCGGTCTTGTCGGCGAGATAGATCAGGATTGCGCCCGACTCCATCAGCGACATGCCGTTGTCGTTATCGACGATCGCCGGGATGCGATTGTTCGGCGCGATTTTCAGAAAGGCCGGCGCGAACTGCTCGTCTTTTGAAATGTCGATCGGATGCGCTTTGTACGGCAGGCCGATTTCCTCAAGCATGATAGAGGCCTTGCGGCCGTTCGGCGTGGTCCAGGTGTAGAGATCGATCACGTTGGATGTCCTT
Organism: uncultured Hyphomicrobiales bacterium; assembly: GCA_903839845.1. Classification (GTDB taxonomy): domain Bacteria; phylum Pseudomonadota; class Alphaproteobacteria; order Rhizobiales; family Xanthobacteraceae; genus Pseudolabrys. Next base: position 64,577 of record CAIMEA010000019.1, on the reverse strand, counting down.
GGATGCAAATGACGGGAGGAACCGGCGCGCAAGGTACGGCGTTGCCGCCGCGCGTACAATCACGATTCCGATACCTCTTGACGTATTGCGCGAGGTGAAAATTCGGATCCGCTTGGCGGAAAACGCCGTTTTGCCGGGCCGGCACGCGCCATCGGAACCAGGTCCCGTCAGGGGCGTTGGGCTGCATACCGATTTCACTCTCAGGAGGCGACCCATGAAGCTTACCGTAATTGCGCTCGCGCTGGCCGCGACGACCTTCGCCGCTCACGCGCAGACCACCATCATTACCGAGGAACGCGCGCCCGCCGTCGTCGTGACGCCGGCGCCGACGACGTCGACCACTGTCACCCATGAACGTGGCGGTTTCCTCGGCACCGAGTCGAAGACCACGCGCACCACGACCGGCGCCGGCATCAATGGCGACTGCTCGAGCCGCACCGTGCACAAGCAGGACCTTCTCGGCGAAAAGACCGTCAGCAAGACCAATTGCGATTAAGTGTGCGTCTCGCGTGATGGCGTGATGTTGCGTCGCGGGTAGAGTGACATGCATGGAAAAGGCCGCCCCACCCGGGCGGCCTTTTTTTGTCCTCACCTCTCCCATTGGGAGAGGTCGCGAGACTAAAGCGCGTTAACGCGCGTCTTCGACGCGCTACGGCGAGCGGGTGAGGGGTTTTGGTCTAACGAGAGAGCTAGGCCCCCTCACCCCAACCCTCTCCCCGATGGGGAGAGGGAGCGCACCGCGCGTGTTGTTAAATTTACGCCGCCTTCTTTTCCATGTCGGCTTTCCACTGGCCGAGCGCGGCCAGCGAATTCATCTTCGCCCGGTGCATGAAGGCGCGCTGCGCCGCGGCGACGTTTTCCGCCTTGCCCGACCAGGCCTTCTGCGGCGCGGCCTGAAGGGCGCGGCCGTAGGAGAAGGTCAGCGCCCAGGGCAGGTTGCCGATCTTGTTCATGGCGTCGAGATGGGCGGTGGCTTCTTCGTCGCTCTGGCCGCCGGAGAGGAAAGCGATGCCCGGCACCGCGCCGGGCACGCAATTCTTCAACACGCGCACCGTCGCCTCGGCGACCGCATCGACCGACGCCGGCTTGCCGCTCTTCTTGCCCGGCACGATCATGTTCGGCTTGAGCACGATGCCTTCAAGCGCGACCTTGGCAATGAACAGTTCCTGGAAGGTCTCGGTCAGAATCCATTTGGTGACGCGTTCGCAGGTCGCCATGTCATGATCGCCATCCATCAGCACTTCGGGTTCGACGATGGGAACGATGTTGGCGGCCTGGCACAAAGCCGCGTAGCGGGCGAGCGCATGTGCATTGGCGTGGATCGCGTTGTGCGAGGGGATGCCTTTGCCGATATCGATCACCGCGCGCCACTTCGCGAAGCGCGCGCCGGCGTCGTAATATTTGGTCAGCCGGTCGGCGAGCTTGTCGAGGCCGACGGTGATCAATTCGCCGGGGCATTCGGGCAATGGCTTGGTGCCTTCGTCGACCTTGATGCCGGGGATCGAACCGGCGGCCTTGATGATGTCGACCAGGGGCGTGCCGTCCTTGGCCTTTTGCCAGATGGTCTCATCATAAAGGATGACGCCGGAGATGTGGTTCTTCATCGCCTCGGTGGTGCGGAACATCAACTCGCGATAGTCGCGGCGATTGTCCTCGGTGTTTTCGGTGCCGATGGCGTCGAAGCGCTTCTTGATGGTGCCGGTGGATTCATCGGCGGCGAGAATGCCTTTGCCGTTCGCGGTCATGGCGACCGCCACTTTGTTCAGATCTCTCAGGTTCATATGTCGTCTCCCCTCAAATTCGTCATTCCGGGGCGGCCGAAGGTCGAACCCGGAATCCATATACAATAACACACCTCTGGATTCCGGGTTCGCGCTGCGCGCGCCCCGGAATGACCGGAGGCTACTTCGCGCGCAACACTTCGACTCCCGGCAACGGCTTGCCTTCCAGCCATTCCAGGAAGGCGCCGCCGGCGGTCGAGACATAAGTGAAGCGGTCGACAACGCCCGCGACATTGAGCGCCGCGACGGTGTCGCCGCCGCCGGCGACGGTGACGAGCTTGCCGTTGTCGTTGAGTTCCGCCGCGGCTTCCGCCACTTCGACGGTGCCGTTGTCGAACGGCTCCATTTCAAAGGCGCCGAACGGGCCGTTCCAGACCAAAGTCTTGGCGCGGGCCAACACGGAGATGACCTGTTCGACACTGCGCGGGCCGATATCCAGCATCATGTCGGCCGGACCGATGTGATCGACATCGACCACGCGCGAGGGCGCATTGGCCTCGAATTTTTCCGCGACCACGGCATCGACCGGCAACAGGATCTGGCGCTTGGCGGCCTTGGCCTCATCCATGATCTTTTGCGCGGTGTCGATGAGGTCGCGCTCGACCAGCGAGCGGCCGACGGCCTTGCCCTGCGCCATCAAGAAGGTATTGGCCATGGCGCCGCCGATGATCAGCACATCGACGCGCTCAAGGAGGTTGCCGAGCAGATCGAGCTTGGTGGAAATCTTGGCGCCGCCGACGATAGCCACGAGCGGGCGTGCCGGCTTATCGAGCACCTTCTCGAAGGCTTCCAGTTCGGCCTGCAAGGTGCGCCCGGCAAAAGCCGGCAGCAGATGGCTCAGGCCTTCGGTCGAAGCATGCGCGCGGTGCGACACCGAGAAGGCGTCGTTGACGTAGAGATCGCCCAGTTTGGCGAGCGCCTTGATGAAATCCGGATCGTTCTTTTCCTCGCCCGGATAAAAGCGGGTGTTCTCAAGGCAGACGATCTCGCCCGAATGCATCGCCGCGACCGCGCGCTCGGCTTCCTCGCCGATGCAGTCGCCGACGAACTTGATCGGCCGCTTGATCGTGTGCGCGACTTCGGCGGCAACGGGTTTCAGCGACTGCGACGCGTCTTTGCCCTTCGGCCGACCGAAATGCGAAAGCAAGATGACTTTCGCGCCCTTGTCGGCCAGTTCGGTGATCGACGGCGCGATGCGCTCGATGCGGGTGGCGTCGGAGACGACGCCGTTCTCGTACGGCACGTTGAGGTCGACGCGCATCAGCACGCGCTTACCTTTGACGTCGGCGTGGTCGAGGGTGCGGAAGGTGTTGCTCATGAGCGGCCCCGGCGCGCCCGCTTAAAGCAACTTGCCCATCGCCACCGCGGTGTCCGACATGCGGTTGGAGAAGCCCCACTCGTTGTCGTACCACGACATCACGCGCACCAAAGTGCCGTCCATGACCTTGGTCTGGTCCATGTGGAAGATCGACGAGTGCGGGTCGTGGTTGAAGTCGATCGAGACGTTCGGCGCGTCGGTGTAGCCGAGGATGCCCTTGAGCTGCTGCTCGGACGCGCGCTTGATGGCGGCGTTGATCTCGTCCTTGGTCGTCGACTTCTTGGCGACGAATTTGAAATCGATCACCGAGACGTTCGGCGTCGGCACGCGGATCGATACGCCGTCGAGGCGGCCGTTGAGTTCCGGCAGCACCAGGCCGACGGCCTTGGCGGCGCCGGTCGAGGTCGGGATCATCGACAAAGCGGCGGCGCGGCCGCGATAGAGATCCTTGTGCATGGTGTCGAGCGTCGGCTGGTCGCCGGTGTAAGCATGGATCGTCGTCATGAAGCCCTTGTCGATGCCGACCAGGTCGTTGAGCACCTTGGCGACGGGGGCGAGACAGTTGGTGGTGCACGAGGCGTTTGAGACGACCAGGTGATCCTTGGTCAGTTTATCGTGGTTGACGCCATAGACGACGGTGAGGTCGGCGCCGTCGGCGGGCGCCGAGACGAGGACGCGCTTGGCGCCGGCGGTCAGATGCGCCGAGGCTTTGTCTTTCGCCGTGAAAATGCCGGTGCATTCCATGGCGATATCGACGCCGAGATCCTTCCACGGCAGCGTCGAGGGGTCCTTGACCGCGGTCACCTTGATGGCGCCGTTGCCGACCGAGATGGTGTCGCCCTTGACGGTGACTTCGCCGGGGAAGCGGCCATGCACTGAATCGAAGCGCAACAGATGCGCGTTGGTTTCGACTGGGCCGAGATCGTTGATGCCGACCACTTCGATATCGGTGCGGCCGCTTTCGGCGATGGCGCGCAGCACATTGCGGCCGATACGGCCGAACCCGTTAATGGCAACACGAATGGTCATTGTCTTTTACTCCCGGTCTTGCTCGAACTAGCCCAGCTTCTTGATCGCCGCGTCGGCCACGGCTTCGGCGGTGATGCCGAATTTCTTGTACAGTTCCTTGAACGGCGCCGAGGCGCCGAACGAATTCATGCCGACGAAGGCGCCGTCATTGCCAATGATCGCGTCCCAGCCCTGGCGCACGCCAGCCTCGACGCCGATTTTCACCGCGGCATCGCCGATGACGGCGCGGCGCGCCGCTTCCGGCTGCGCGGCGAACAACTCGAAACACGGCACCGAGACGACGCGGGCAGCGATGCCCTTGGCGGCGAGCAACTTGGCGCCGTCGGCGGCGATGGCGACTTCCGAACCGGAAGCGAAAATCGAAACCTGCGCCTTGCCGTTCGCCGGGATGATTTCGTAGGCGCCTGCGGCGCAACGATTCTTGTCGAGGAAGTTCGACGACAATTGCGGCAGATTCTGGCGGGTCAGCGCCAGAATGCTCGGGCGGTCATTGTGCTCGAGCGCGAGCTGCCAGCATTCGACGGTTTCGACCGCGTCGCAGGGGCGGAACGCCAGCACGTTCGGTATAGCGCGCAACGCGGCCATGTGTTCGACCGGTTGATGCGTCGGGCCGTCTTCGCCGAGGCCGATGGAGTCGTGCGTCATGATGTGGATGACGCGAATGCCCATCAGCGCGGCAAGCCGGATCGACGGGCGGCAGTAATCCGAGAACACCAGGAAGGTGCCGGAATAAGGAATGATGCCGCCATGCAGCGTCATGCCGTTCATCGCCGCCGCCATGCCGTGCTCGCGGATGCCCCAATGGATGAAGCGGCCGGAGAAATCCGTCGGCGTGATCGCCTTCATCGACTTGGTGCGCGTGTTGTTCGAGCCGGTGAGATCGGCCGAGCCGCCGATCATTTCCGGCAGCGCCGGGATCAGGCTTTCCAGCGCGAATTCGCAGGCCGTGCGCGTGGCGATTTCTTTCGGCGTCGCATGAAGCGAGTCCTTCACCGCCTTGACGGCGGCGGCGAGCGCGGGTTTGGAAATTTCGCCGTTCATGCGGCGGGTGAATTCGGCGCGTTGCGCGGCATCGAGCGCGGCGAAGCGCTTGTTCCAGTCGGCATGTGCGCCCTTGGAGCGTTCGCCGGCGGCGCGCCAGTTGCTGAGAATTTCGTTCGGCACTTCGAACGGCGGCGAGGTCCAGCCGAGCGCTTCGCGCGCACCCTTGATCTCGTCGGCGCCAAGCGGCGAACCGTGCGACGACGACTTGCCGGCCTTGGTCGGCGCGCCGAAACCGATGGTGGTCTTGCAGGCGATGAGCGTCGGTCTGTCGGAGGTCTGCGCCTTGGTCAGCGCCGCGGCGATCGCCTTCGGATCGTGGCCGTCGACGCGCACCGCGTTCCAGCCGGAGGCCTCGAACCGCTTCACCTGGTCGGTCGAATCCGACAGCGACAAGGCGCCGTCGATGGAAATGCCGTTGTCGTCGAACAAAACGATCAGCTTCGACAATTTCAGATGGCCGGCGAGCGCAATGGCTTCCTGCGAAATGCCTTCCATCAGGTCGCCGTCGGACGCGAGCACGTATGTCTTGTGATCGACGACCGCATCGCCGAACACGGCCGCCATGTGCCGCTCCGCCATGGCCATGCCGACGGCATTGGCCAGACCCTGGCCGAGCGGGCCGGTGGTGGTCTCGACGCCGGGCGTGTGGCCGTATTCCGGATGACCGGCCGTGATCGAGCCGGACTGGCGGAACCGCTTGATCTGATCGATCGTCATGGCCGGGTAGCCGGTAAGATAGAGTAGCGAATACATCAGCATCGAGCCGTGGCCGGCCGACAGCACGAACCGGTCGCGGTCGGGCCATTTCGGGTCCGCCGGGTCGAACTTCAGGAACTGGGTAAACAGCACGGTTGCGACGTCGGCGGCGCCCATCGGCAGGCCGGGATGGCCCGAATTGGCCTGCTGGACGGCATCCATGGCCAGCGCGCGGATGGCATTGGCCATATCCTTTTCAGCCTTGCCCGCGGTTGCGGTGGCGGATGTCGGCGCGGCGTGTGCTGTCATGGAAAATGGGCCTGTTTGAAGGGGTTCGCATAGCATGGCAGGCCCTTGAGTCAATGTGACGGCGCAAGGCGGCCGGCACAATTGCCGCGCCGTGCACAGGGGCTCGAAAACAACGGGGCATATGTGCCCGCCGGCGTTGACGTGTGGATCGCGTCGCACGTAAGCTTATTGGTCTAAACAGTTGCCGCCGCAGGATTTTTTGTAAAATCGCGGGCCGTGTCAGCAGCATGAGTGAGCAGAGCGCCATCGACAACGCCGTCAAACGCCTGGCCATGGCCCTGGACGCGCTCGACGCCGCCGTGGAGCGCCGGCGTGAGGTCGACCGCAACGAGGACACGTTGGCTGCGCAGGTGCAGACCCTCGGCCTCGATCGCGCGCGGCTGGCCTCGGTGCTGGACGGCGAGACGGCGCGGGCGCGCAAGCTGGAAGCGACCAACCGCGAAATCGCCGAGCGCCTCGACACGGCGATTGCCTCGATTCAGTCTGTGCTGGAAGGTAGCGAATGATCCCGCAAAGTACGGACCGGTTACCGGACCGCGAAGGATAGACATGGGAAGCGTCAACGCGACGATTGCTGGCCGCCAGTTCCGCCTCGCCTGCGAGGACGGGCAGGAGGCGCATTTGCAGGCGCTCGCCGCCGATATCGACGCGCGCATCGTCGAACTGCGCAATCGTTTCGGCGAAATCGGCGATACGCGGCTGACCGTGATGGCCGCCTTGATGGTGGCGGACGAGAATACCGAAATCCAGCGCAAGCTGCGCCGGCTCGAGGAAGAAGTCACCGCCTTGCAGGACGCCCGCATGGTGTCCTCCGACCGGGCGCGCGCGGCCTCCGACGCGGTGGTCATTGCCTTCAACTCCGCCGCCGAGCGGCTGGAAACCATCACCCGCAAGCTCAATCAGAGCCTCAGCAGCAGCGGTGTGGGGATTGGGTAGTTTCCCTCTCCCCGCCCTGCGGGGAGAGGGAGAAGAAGCATGGCGCTGGCCCTTCCGAACGCCTACATTGCGAAGGCGGGGCTGCGAGGTGCGTCGGAGACACATTCCCCGGGGCCTTACGATTCCCTCGGGAGCTGTCCCTGGCCAGGCTCGTGGGCTTGGTCATATGGCGCCCACCTACAACAGTAGGTTCCCGGGATCACGCTCTGACGGCCATTGCGGCTCCGCACTTGTTCTCTTTCGTGACGGCAAGCGTCGACCCATGTCCCAGCCGTCAGCCATCACCGAGCAAAAATCCGCCCTCCGCGCTTCGGCCCTCGCTTTGCGCGACGCTATGCTGGCCGCCGAGCGACAGGCGGCTGCGGAGATGATTGCCGCGCGCGGATTACCCATCGAGGTGACGCCGGGCGCGATCGTCTCCGGCTTCATGCCGATGAAGACCGAGATCAATCCGCTGCCTTTGCTGCGCAAGATCGCCGGGCAAGGCGCGCAACTGGCGCTGCCCTGCATTGCCGGACGCGGCAAGGCTCTGATCATGCGGGCGTGGAAATTTGGCGACGCCTTCAAGGAAGGCCAGTGGGGCATTCGTGAACCCATGCCGGACGCGCCCGAGGTAGCGCCCGATATTCTGATCGTCCCGCTCGCCTGCTTCGACCGCGCGGGTCATCGCATCGGCTATGGCGCCGGTTATTACGACATGACCATTCACGTGCTGCGCGCGAAGAAGAAAGTGGTCGCCATCGGCGTTGCCTTCGCCGCGCAGGAAATAGCCCAGGTTCCGGCGACGGAACGCGACGAGCGCCTCGACTTCGTGCTAACGGAAAAAGAAATCATCGCTTTCCGGTAGGTCCTCCCCTATGCGCATTTTGTTCATCGGCGACATTGTCGGGCGTTCCGGCCGCACCATCGTGCACGAGCGTCTGCCGGGTCTGATCGCCGACTGGAAGCTCGACCTCGTCGTCATCAATGGCGAGAACGCCGCCGGCGGCTTCGGCATCACCGAGACGATCTATAACGAACTGATCGACTCCGGCGCCGACGCCATCACGCTCGGCAACCATTCCTGGGATCAGCGCGAGGCGCTGGTGTTCATCGAGCGGGCGCCGCGTCTCATCCGCCCGGTGAATTATCCGAAAGGCACGCCCGGCCGCGGCGCGGCTTTGGTCGACTGCAAGAACGGCCAGCGCGCGCTGGTCATCAACGCCATGGGCCGCGTCTATATGGACGCGATGGACGATCCCTTCGCCGGCGTCGAGCGCGAGATTTCGGCCTGTCCGCTCGGCGACGCCGCCGACGCCATCCTCGTCGACATGCATTGCGAGGCGACCAGCGAAAAGCAGGCGATGGGCTATTTCTGCGACGGCCGCGCCTCGCTCGTCGTCGGCACCCATACGCATGTGCCGACGTCGGACCATCGCATTCTGGCTGGCGGCACCGCCTTCCAGACCGACGCCGGCATGACAGGCGATTTCGACTCGGTCATTGGCATGGTCAAGGACGAGCCGCTCAGCCGCTTCCTGCGCAAGCTGCCCGGTTCGAAATTCGAGGCGGCCGGGGGGCCTGCGACCCTGTGCGGCGTCGCGGTCGAGACCGACGCCAAGACCGGGCTGGCGAAAAAAGTCGGCGCGGTGCGGATTGGCGGATTGCTGGAAGAGGCCAGGCCCCGCTTCTGGGAATAGGCGACGAACGCCGACGCAACCCCCGTTCATTCCCGCGCAAGCGGGAATCCAGTTCTTAAATTGCAGATCTGTGCGCGTTTCCCTGGGTCCCCGCTTTCGCGGGGACGAACGGGATATGTTTCCGTTAACGCCCTGTTAACCATAATTGACGCTCTATGAACGCGGCGCGCCGGGGGCGCGCTTCGTCGATTCTCGCCGGTTCGTGCTGGGTCCGGCAATAAAATCTGGCACGGTGACCATGGCTCTGCACGTCAACGCGAACCTTGCGCTCGTCTCCCTCGCCGACGACGCGCGCCGCCCGGACGCTTCCTCTAAAACGGACTCCCGCGCGCAACTGGCCGCGCAATTCATTCCGTCCGGCTCGCGTGTGCTCGATCTCGGCTCCGGCGGCGGCGAATCCTTGCGCGACCTGTTGCCGCTCGGTTGCGCCTATCAGGCCGCGGAACGGCTCTCGCACGGCAAGGGCTCGCTGATCGGCGATCTTGTCGGCGGCGACTTCCCGACACACGCGGCGACGCAATCCGACATCGTCGTCATGCTCGGCGTTCTTGAGAATATCGCCGATCTGGAAAACCTGTTCACGCATCTGCGTTTCTGCAAGCAGGACGTCATCCTCAGCTACACCCCGACCGATCTGGTGAACGGGCCGGAGCGCAAAGCGCTCGGCTTTGCCAATGACCTGAGCTATTTCGACCTGACGCTCTTGTTCGACCGTTACGGCTTCCGCATCCAGTGCACGGCGCCGGTCGACGGACGGCAAATGCTGATGCGGCTGACGCCATCCGACCGTCTCGCGCCGGTGGCGTCGTGCAGCGTGGCGGTAATTTCGGAAAGCGACGCCGGCAATTTCGGCGACCGGCTTGGCCTGCACATGATCAACGCGCTGCTGCCTGGGCAGGCCAATGTACAGCATCTGACCTTCAATACACTGGGGCAGGCGCGCGATAATTACGATCTCGTCGTGCTCGGCGTCGGCAACAGCATGTTCCAGCCGCTGATCGGCGACGGCGTGCTCGACATCCTGTCGCGGGCGAAATCGGCGATCGGCATTTTCGGCACGGCCTATCGCGAACTCATTCCGCGTCCGGCCATCGACCGCGTCATCGACCGGCTCGATACCTGGTACGCGCCCTATGCCGACGACGCGATGATGTATGGCCGCGGCCGCAGCAATGTCGAGCATCTCGGCGATTGGCTGATCGACCAGTTTCCGCTGGCCGAGGCGACGCTCGACGAGCCATTGCAGATTGGCGCCGAGATCGGCGCCGACATTACGCTCGACCGCGCAATCCAGACCATCCAGCGCCACAAACAGGTTTACTCGGCGAGGCTGCATCCGTTGCTGTGCGCGCTGACCTCGGCGCATCTGGCGGCCTATAGCGAGGAGCCCTCGCGGCACATGCCGGGCATCGTCTCCGGCAAATTCCGCAGCATGCTGGTCGATATCTTCGGCCGGAGCTATCCGGAGCGGGAGTTCTTCATGGTCGATCGCGATGCGGTCACGCGCTACAAGGCGCGGGTGCACCGCAACGTCGCCAAAGTTGGCGAGCGCATCGAGGCCATGCTGCGCAATGTGGCGGTGGCAAATTAGCCTTTCTTCACCTCTCCCATAGGGAGAGGTCGACGCGCGAAGCGCGGCGGGTGAGGGGTTGAAAACTATCGAGAGGCTTAGACCCCCTCACCCCAACCCTCTCCCCCATAGCTCGCCGAACGGCGAGCGTCCGCTCGCCTATGGGGGAGAGGGGGTGCACCCGCATATGCGGCGCTGTTGGAGTTTATTTTCTGATCGTCCCAGCCTATAACCGCGCCGGTTTCAACTCAGATAGCTTTAGAGCGCATCATGGCCGGTCATTCCCAATTCAAAAACATCATGCACCGCAAGGGGAAGCAGGACAAAGTCCGCTCCAAGGTGTTCGGCAAGCTGGCCCGTGAAATCACGGTTGCCGCCAAGCTCGGCCAGCCGGATCCGGCCTTCAACCCGCGCCTGCGCGCGGCGATCCTGGAAGCCCGCGCCGAGAACATGCCCAAGGACAATATCGAGCGCGCCATCAAGAAGGCGTCCGGCTCGGAGTCCGAAAGCTATGACGACATGCGCTACGAGGGCTACGGCCCGGGCGGCGTCGCCGTCATCGTCGAGGCGCTGACCGACAATCACAACCGCACCGCCAGCGAAGTGCGGTCGGCTTTCACCAAAGCGGGCGGCAATCTCGGCACCACCGGTTCGGTGTCGTTCATGTTCGACCATGTCGGCGTCGTCGAATACGACGCCAAGGTGGCGGACGCCGACGCCATGCTGGAAGCGGCGATCGAGGCGGGCGCCGAGGATGTGTCCTCGACCGAGGATGGCCACCAGATTTTCACCACGCACGAGACTTTGCGCGACGTCGCCAAGGCGCTGGAAGCCAAATATGGCGAGGCGCGCAAGGCGGCGATGATCTGGAAGCCGCAGAACACGGTGATGCTCAGCGACGAAGCCGGCGAGAAGATGATGAAGCTGATGCAGGCGCTCGACGATGACGACGACGTGCAGAATGTCTTCGCCAATTTCGAGGTGTCGGACGCGCTGATGCAGAAGATGGGCGAGTGAGAATTACCTTAGGCCGTCAAACAACGGCAAACTGGCCAGCCCCGCGAATCCGATGATTAGGTAAGCGACGCGGCGGTACAGCGCGTCGCTCGAGCCGTGAAACCAGTAGGCGCCGGCAAACATCGCCAGCGCGAAGGGCACGCCGAACATCAGCGAAAGCACGGTCGTCTGCGCGTCGAACAAGCCGCTATAGAGATACAGCAGCATCGACAGCGTCCCTTGCAGAATGAAATAGACCATGATGTTGGCGCGCACGGTCGCGGCTGAGTTCTTGCCGCCGAGCCAGAACACCAGAAGCGGCGGCGCGCCGATCTGCACCGCGCCGGCGCCGAAGCCGGAGAGTGCGCCAACGCCGAGCGCCGCCGGCACCGTCGGCTTGCCGTGATAGCGCCAGCCGGCCGCGAGCACCGCCACGGCGATCAGGACAAGCCCCGCGATGAACCAGCGCAGGCTTAGCGGGCTGACATAAACCAGCGCCAAGACGCCGAGCGGCACGCCGACGACGCCGCCCACGGCGACCGGCAGCACTTCGCGCCGGTTGGCCTGCGGCCAGGCGTGAATGGCGAAGGGCAGGCCGCACAACGTATCGATCAGCAGGATCGTCGGCGCGGCGACCGCCGGGCTGTAAATGGCCGAAATCAGGGGCATGTAGATGAGCGCCGAGCCGAAGCCGGAAAAGCCGCGCACCAGCCCGGCCAAAGTGGCGATGCCGAGGGCATAGGCAAAGCGCGGATCGGCAGCGGCGTCGGCAAAGGCCGACCAAAGCGGCAGGTGAAACATGGCGTTAATCCCGGCGGCCGGTCTCTCTAGCAGGCTATCGCTGCCGGGGCTATCAACGGGGCATGGCTGGCCAAGCGATTCGCATTCTCGGCATCGATCCGGGCCTCCGCCGCACCGGCTGGGGCCTGATCGAGAGCGACGGCAACAGGCTTATTCACGTCGCCTGCGGTTCGGTGGAAACCAGCGAGCGCGCGGACCTGGCCGTGCGTCTGGTGGCGATCCATGACGGCTTGATCAAGGTGATCGAGCAATACGCGCCGCATGAGGCGGCGGTTGAAAACACCTTCGTCAATGCCAATGCGGCGGCGACATTGAAGCTCGGCCAGGCGCGCGGCATCGCCATGCTGGTGCCGGCGCGCGCGGGCTTAACTGTCGCCGAATACGCGCCCAACCTGGTGAAGAAGACGGTGGTCGGCGCCGGCCATGCCGAGAAAGCGCAGATCCGCATGATGATCGGCGTGCTGCTGCCGAAGGCCGACCCGCAATCCGAGGACGCGGCCGACGCGCTGGCGATTGCGATCTGTCATGCGCATCATCGTATCAGCGTGGTGTTGAAGGCGGTGGCGCAATGATCGGCAAACTCAAAGGCATTGTCGACTCGTTCGGCACTGATTTTCTTATCCTCGACGTCAATGGCGTCGGCTATCAGGTGCATTGCTCGGCGCGCACGCTGACCATGCTGCCGGCGCCGGGCGAAGCGGCGACGCTCTCCATTGAAACTTACGTGCGCGAAGACCAAATCAAGTTGTTCGGCTTTGCCTCTGACAGCGAGCGCGAATGGTTTCGGCTGTTGCAGACAGTGCAGGGCGTCGGCGCCAAGGTGGCGCTGTCGGTGCTGTCGACGTTGAAGGTCGGCGAACTGGCCACCGCGATTGCGATGCGCGACAAGGCGGCGGTGTCGCGTTCGCCCGGCGTCGGCGCGAAAGTTGCCGAGAGGATTGTCACGGAGTTGAAGGACAAGGTGCCGGCTTTCTCGGAGATCGATGCCGGCGCCGCGCATCTGGCCGGCGCGCTCGACGAGAAGCGCGCGCCGCGGCCGGTGATGGATGCGGTGTCGGCGCTGGTCAATCTCGGCTATGGCCAGTCGCAGGCGGCGGCGGCGATTGCCGCGGCGGCGCGCAACGTGGGTGATGCCGCCGACGTGCAAACATTGATACGGCAAGGACTGAAAGAGCTGGCTAAATGAGTAAATTGACGGACAAGGATCAGGAACTGATCGACGCCGCGACGGCAGCGATCAAGTCGCGCTATCGCAATGACTGGCAGGAAGTCGGCGCCGCGATGCGCACCCGCGACGGCCGCGTCATCACCGGTGTCAATCTCGACGCCTATGTCGGGCGCGGCGCGGTCTGCGCCGAGGCGATCTGCATCGGCACCGCTTTGACGGCGAAAGGCGACCAGGGCATCGACACCATCGTCGCCGTGCGTCACCCGAAACCCGGCGAGAAGGGCGACATCGCCGTGGTCTCGCCATGCGGCGCCTGCCGCGAACTCATACACGACTACGACGCCAAGGCCCGCGTCATCGTGCCGAACGGCAAAACGCCGGAAGTGACGACCATCGGCGAATTGCTGCCGAACAAATACCGCCGGGGCATGACGTGAGTTCAAACCCGCGCCTGATTGCCGGCGAGAAGCGTGAAGACGACGTCGACTCGTCGCTGCGGCCGCAGAAGTTATCCGAATTCATCGGCCAGGAAAAAGCGCGCGCCAACTTGAGCGTGTTCATCGAGGCGGCCAAGGCGCGGCAGGAAGCGCTCGACCATGTGCTGTTCGTCGGCCCGCCGGGCCTCGGCAAGACAACGTTGGCGCAGATCGTCGCCCGCGAACTCGGCGTCAATTTTCGCGCCACGTCCGGACCGGTGATCGCCAAGGCCGGCGATCTTGCCGCGCTGTTGACCAACCTCGAGCCGCGCGATGTGCTGTTCATCGACGAAATTCATCGCCTCAGCCCGCAGGTCGAGGAGATCCTTTATCCGGCGATGGAAGACTTCCAGCTCGATCTCATCATCGGCGAGGGCCCGGCGGCGCGTTCTGTGAAGATCGATCTGTCGCCGTTCACGCTGGTCGGCGCGACGACGCGCGCCGGGCTCCTGACCAATCCGCTGCGCGACCGCTTCGGCATTCCGGTGCGGCTGAATTTCTACACCGAGGCCGAGCTCGAGCTGATCGTGTCGCGCGGCGCGCGCGTCCTCGGCATCGGCATGACACCGGACGGCGCCAACGAGATTGCCAAGCGGTCGCGCGGCACGCCGCGCATTGCCGGGCGGCTGCTTCGCCGCGTGCGCGACTTCGCCCATGTCGATGGCGACAAGGCGGTCGACCGCAAGATCGCCGACAAGGCATTGCAGGCGCTGGAAGTCGATGCCAGCGGGCTCGATGCGATGGACCGGCGTTACTTGCGCATGATCGCCGAGAATTACGCCGGCGGGCCGGTCGGCGTCGAAACCATCGCCGCCGGATTGTCGGAACCGCGCGATGCGCTCGAGGATATCATCGAGCCTTACTTGATTCAGAAAGGTTTTCTGCAGCGCACGCCGCGCGGCCGCCTGCTGACGCCGCAGGCCTTCACGCATCTCGGCATGAAGGAACCGCAGCGCGACGCCAGCCAGTTCGGGTTGTTCGGCGAGGGTGAGGACGATTGATGGCGAGCGACCTGCTGGAGCGCATAAAGCGTAACCCAGTTGGCGATTGGACCATCAGGGACGTGGAAGCTGCATGCCGGGAATACGGCCTCTTGTTCCGCCCCGGAAAAGGCACATCGCACTGCCATTTAAAACATCCGGCCGCGCGTGAAATCCTAACCATCCCGGCGCGCCGGCCGATTAAACCGGTCTACATTCGCAAGCTCGTGCGTTATATTGAGGCCCACGGAGAGGCGTCATGAAACTTGAATATGCGGTGCATATCGAACGGCTGGCGGAGAGCGATGGTGGCGGCTATCTCGCCACCGTGCCCGATCTGCCGGGTTGCATGTCGGACGGCGAGACGCCGGAAGAAGCGCTGAAAAACGTTCAGGAAGCGATTGGTTCCTGGATCGAGGCTGCCAAGGAATGGAAGCAGGAAATTCCCAAACCTTCGGCGCCGCTGGCGCGCGCCGGTTGATCAACCGCATGACTTCCATCGACGGCATTCTTGGCGACGGCCTGCACAAGCAACTGGTGCGGGTTTATTACGAGGACACGGATTTTTCCGGCATCGTCTATCATGCCAGCTATTTGCGCTTCATGGAGCGCGGCCGCACCAATTATCTGCGGCTCTTGGGCGCCGACCATCGCGCGCTGTTCGAACAGGCGGCGGCGGAAACGCCGGGCTTTGCCTTCGTCGTGCGCCACATGGACATTGCCTTCAAGAAGCCGGCGCGGATGGATGACGTGCTGGAAGTCGTCACCCGGGCGGAAGAGGTGAAGGGCGCCTCTATCACCATGCATCAGAAGGTGATGCGCGGCGACGAACTGCTGGTCGAAGCGCATGTCCAGGTGGCCTTCGTCTCGGGCGGGCGGGCACGGCCGATCCCGAAGCCGTTGCGAATTGCGATGAAAGCCGACCAGGAATCGGGCGGCGCGACGTAAACGCTGTGGCTATAATGCCGACATGAAAGAGCACGGCCTCGCACTTTTCGACACGGCCATCGGCCCTTGCGCCATCGTCTGGAGCGAACGCGGCATGCTGGGCGTGCAAATTCCGGAAACGAACGAAGCCGCGACACGGGCGCGGATGCTGAAGCGTTTTCCGGACGTGCAGGAAACGCCGCCGCCGTGCGAGATTGCCAATGCAATGAGCGGCATTGTCGCGTTGCTCAATGGCGAACGCCGCGATTTGAAAGACGTGCCGATCGACGACGACGGCGTGCCGGAGTTCAACCGTCGGGTCTATGCGATCGTGCGTCAGGTGCCGCCGGGCCAGACCATCACCTATGGCGAGATCGCCGAACGGCTCGGCGATAAATCGCTGGCGCGCGCGGTCGGCCAGGCGATGGGCGAAAACCGCTGCCCCATCGTCATGCCGTGTCACCGCGTACTGGCGGCGTCCGGCAAGACCGGCGGTTTCTCCGCGCCGGGCGGCGTTACGACGAAACTCAAGCTGCTGACCATCGAAGGTGCGCAGCCGAGCGGGCCGACTCTGTTCGACGATCTGCCGTTGCAGGCGCGGCGCTAGCGCGGGACGCGCCAGACAAGTTTGTCGCCGGGGCCATGCACGGCGGCGAACAGAAGCCCGGCGAAAAACGTGAAGTGATCGATGAAGAAGCCGAACTCGGCCTGATTATCCGCCCAGTGTGACGGGCCGTGAAACGCAAAGCCGAGGAACAGCACGTAAGCCCCCGCGAGATAAGCGGCGTAGCTGAAATACGCGCCGGTCAGCAGGGCAATAAGCAAGGCCACTTCAAAGAAGGCGGCGACCCAGGCCAGTGTCAGCGGCATCGGAAATCCGGCGGCGGCGATATAGGTCGCGGTCGCGTCCATGCCGAGGAATTTGAACGTGGCGGCCATGGCAAAGACCGCGGCGAAAATCAGCCGGGCCAGCAGAATTGATACAGTGTTTGTCATCGTCATCGGGCGCTGCCTTTCGGGTCGATGGCCTGGAGAGGGATAAAATAGCGCCTGCGCGCTTTGTCCAGTGCCTCAGCAGGCTCGCCTTCGCCCGCGGACTCATGTAAAGCCCCTTCACATGAGAGCTACCCACACATGAGATGGACCAAAGGCGACCGGGACGGCGGGCCCCCGGGTCCGCGCGGCTATCACCACGGCAATCTCAAAGAGGCCCTGCTGCGCGCGGCGCTCGAACTCATTGCCGAGAAGGGCCCGGCCGGTTTCACCTTCGCCGACGCGGCGCGCTGGGCCGGCGTCTCACCCGCCGCCCCCTATCGTCATTTTCGCGACCGCGACGAGCTGATCGCCAATGTCGCGCGGCGCGGATTCGAGTTGTTCGCCGAGGCGCTGACCACCGCGTGGGACGACGGCAAGCCGGAGTTGATGCAGGCCTTCGACCGGTTAGGGCGCGCCTATCTCGATTTCGCCAAGCACCAGCCGGCCTATTATTCGGCGATGTTCGAGGCCGGCGTCTCGCTCGACACCGATCCGGCCTTGCGCACCGCGAGCGAAACCGCCTTCGCGGTGCTGCGATCGGCGGCGGAGAAACTGGTGGCGCTAATGCCGTCGCAAGGGCGGCCGCCGGCACTGATGGTCGCGCTGCATGTCTGGTCGATGACGCACGGCATCGCCTCGCTGTTCGGCCGCGGCGACGCGGCGCGCCGCGCATTGCCCATGCCGCCGGAGGAACTGCTGGAAGCGGCGATGCTGATTTATCTGCGCGGGCTGGGGCTGACGACCGGATTGCCGCGCGGCTGAGATTGGGCGAATAGCTGGCGCTAGGCGCCGGCGGCTTTCCACTTCATCATGGCATTCGTCAACTCACCAGAAATCTTGGAGAATTCGCCGCCCAGCAACGAGGTGGCTTGTTCCTTTTTTCCGCTCGCGACGCAGGTCATTACGTTCGAAGCGCACCGATGAAAATCGGCGTGCAGTTTTTTGACGGCGTTATAATTCGCGCCGTTGCGCATGCTGGCCGTAATCGTTGATCCGTGCAGCCATTGTCCGAATGGGCAGGCGTTGTCCTTGGCGACGTCGGCCGGGTTGGCGTCGGCTTTCCCGCTGTCGATGGCGCCGCGCAGGCGGTTCTTCCACATGCCGTGAGCGCCGATTGCTTTGGTGATTTCGTCTTCTAGAGCCATCTCGGTATTGCCTCCGGCAAAATGTTTTAGCGGGGTTAGGTTAGGAGCGATTCCGAATCCATACGCGGGAACGCGGTCCGCGCCTCCAAGCTTCATATTCTAGTTTCAATACATATTTTTCTAAGTTTCGGCCTGATGTGAATTGCCAATCTGCCTTGTCGCTTTGCGACTAATATCCATCGCTCCCTCTCAAAACTTGACCAAATCAGCCTATGTGAAGGGTCTTGACATCGGCCTGCCGCACCCTTATCCATGTAAATGTTATTTACATTCACACTTAGATCGACACTTGGACCCTGAAACGAGGCCAACAATGCCAATCACCGCGAAGCTCGACGAATTCGGCAAGCCCGCCTGGATTGCCCTGACCGTCCTTGGGTTCATGGCCTGGTGGCCGGTCGGCCTGGCAGTCCTCGCCTTTACAATCGGGAGCGGAAGAATGGGATGCGGATATCACGGCGGTCACGACCGCTGGCAGCACAAGATGGAGCGCATGCAGGCCAAAATGGACTGGATGCGCGGCAAGATGGGCGGCGCCCCGACCGGCGGCTCACCGTGGTCGAGCGCGCCGTCGAGCGGCAATCGCGCCTTTGACGATTACCGCAGCGAGACATTGCGACGGCTCGAAGACGAGCAGCGCGAGTTCAAGGACTTCCTCGAGCGCCTGCGCTTCGCCAAGGACAAGACCGAGTTCGACTCCTTCATGGCCGAACGGCGCAATCGCCCGCCGCAGGACAATCCTCCGTCGTCCCCCTCGCAGAGCTAACCCCCCGACCGATAGCCTGCGCACGCGGCCGTCCGCCTTCCCCGAGGCGGGCGGCCGTTGCGTTTTTGAAGCTCCCTGCGTTAGGAGAATGCTAACGAATCCTTAACCATAATCAGCGCTGTTTAGCGCAGCTAACGGGGGGCGAAGGGGTGCCAGGACTTCGTTTGCGCCCTCATTTGGCCAAGTTTAACGGGAATTCCGTTCGGTCTGCCGAGCGCCCCAATTGTTGTGACCAGCGACGCCGTGCCGGTTTGCGGACCGGACAGCGCAAAGGACGTGCCCCATGAATCCTGCCGATGTGGCACAGTCGGTGCTTCCCCTGACCTCTTCCGACCTTTCGCTGTTCACGCTGTTCTGGCACGCCCACTGGATCGTCAAATTCGTGATGGTCGGGCTGATGGTCTGCTCGGTCTGGGTCTGGGCCATCGCCATCGACAAGACGGTGCTCTACACGCGCTCGCGCAAGTCGATGGACCGCTTCGAGACCGCGTTCTGGTCGGGCCAGTCGCTGGAGGAATTGTACCGCTCGCTGTCGTCCAAGCCGAACCACTCGATGGCGGCTTTGTTCGTCGCGGCGATGCGGGAGTGGAAACGCAGTTTCGAAGGCTCGCCGCAGAAATCCTTCGCCGGCCTTCAGATGCGAATTGAAAAGGTCATGCAGGTGACCATCGCCCGCGAGATCGAGCGGCTGGAGCGCCGGCTGCTGGTTCTGGCCACCGTCGGCTCGGCCGGCCCTTTCGTCGGCCTGTTCGGTACGGTCTGGGGCATTATGACATCGTTCCAGTCGATCGCGGCGTCGAAGAATACGTCGCTGGCGGTGGTCGCGCCGGGTATCGCCGAGGCGCTTTTTGCGACCGCCATCGGCCTTGTCGCCGCCATTCCGGCGACAATTTTCTACAATAAGTTCGCCGGCGAGGTGAACAAGCAGGCGCAGCGGATGGAAGGCTTCGCCGACGAATTCGCCGCGATCCTATCGCGGCAAATCGACGAACGCGGCTAAAGCGCCTGAGGGGAAATAAATATGGCGGCAAATGCCGGAACACCGATGAGCGGCGGCAGAAGGCGGCCACGCCAGCGGGTGATGAGCGAGATCAACGTCACGCCGATGGTCGACGTGATGCTGGTGCTGCTGATCATCTTCATGGTGTCGGCGCCGCTCCTGACCGTCGGCGTGCCGATCGATCTGCCGCAGAGCCAGGCCAAGACCATCGATCAGGACAAGGAGCCGCTGACCCTGTCGGTCAACGACAAGGGCAAGGTGTTTTTGCAGAACGACGAGATCGGCGTCGACGATCTGGTGGTCAAGCTCAAGGCCATCGCCGAGACGCGCGGCGGCAACGAGACGCGCATCTATGTGCGCGGCGACAAGAATGTGAACTACGGCGCGGTCATGGCCGTCATGGGCCGTCTGTCCGGCGCCGGTTTCAGCAAGGTCGCCTTGGTGACGGAATACGAAACGGGCGCAAAAGCGAAATAATGCAGATCAAGACGGCATCGGCGATTTCGACCGGGCTGCACGTTCTGGTGCTGGCCTGGGCGACGTTGTCGTTTAGCGGCAAGCCGTTCGAGACGACGCCGGCTGAATCGCTGCCGGTCGATATCGTCAGCGAGAAGGAATTCTCGCAACTGACGAAGGGCATCAAGGACGCGCCCAAGCCGGTCGAAATCCCCAAGCCTATCGTCGAGAAAAAGGCCGAGGAGCCGCCCAAGCCGGTCGAGGAGATCAAGCCCAAGATCGACGAGAAGCGGGAAGTCGCGCCGAACAAGGAAGTGAAGCAGGAGCCGCCGCCGCCGGATCCGATCGCCGACAAGCTCAAGCCGCAGGAAAAGCCGCCGGAAAAGCAGGAAGCCGCTAAGGCCGAGCCGCAGCCGCTGCCGCCGAAAAAGCCGCCGCCGCCCAAGCCGCAACCGAAGAAGCCAGAATTCAATCCGGACAAGATCGCGGCGCTGCTCGACAAGCGCGATCCGACCCGCAAATCGATTACCGGCGCTGAGCTGAATTCCGCGCCCTCGCTCGGCACCGCTGCAGGCTCCGCCGCGCAATTGTCGCAGTCGGAAATCGACGCGCTCAAGGCGCGGCTTTATGCGTTATGGTCGCCGCCGGCCGGCGCGCAGGACGCCGGCAATGTCCAGATCACCATTCGCATCAGATTCAAGCGCGACGGCACATTGGCGGCGGGGCCGCAGGTCATCACCAGCGGCAGCGGCCCGGTGTTCAATGCCATGCGCGACAGCGCGGTGCGCGCGGTGCTGGTCGGCCAACCCTATTCGATGCTGCGTCCCGATCATTACGAGATGTGGCAGGAAATCGACTTCGTCTTCGACAGCAGCAAGATGTACAGTGACATTCCGGTGAGAAGACAATGAACATTGATAGACTCGCGTTAAATCGCCGCCGCCTTCTGGTCGGCGCCGGTGCCGGCGCCCTGGCGGCGGTCGCGGCGCGTCCCGCTTCGGCCGCATTGCGGCTCGAGATCACGCAGGGCAATCCGCAGCCGATGCCGATCGCCTTGCCCGAATTTGTCGCCGGTTCGCCGACCGAGGCGGAGGTCGCGCGTAACGTCACCTCGATCATCTCCGGCAATCTGCAGCGCAGCGGTCTGTTCGCGCCGATCAACCCGGCCGCCTTCACCGAGAAGATCACCAATTCAGATACCGTGCCGCGCTTCGCCGACTGGCGCGTCATCAACGCGCAGGCGCTGGTCACCGGCCGCATCACCAAGCAAACCGATGGCAGGCTCAAGGCCGAGTTCCGCTTGTGGGACGTGTTCGCCGGCCAGCAACTCGACGGCAAACAGTATTTCACCACGCCCGACAATTCGCGCCGCATCGCGCACATCATCTCGGATGCGATCTACCAGACGCTGACCGGCGAGAAGGGCTATTTCGACAGCCGCATCGTCTTCGTCGACGAGACCGGCCCGAAGGAGCGGCGCATCAAGCGGCTGGCGATCATGGACCAGGACGGCGTCGGCACGCGCTATCTGACGCGCGGCGACGATCTGGTGCTGACGCCGCGCTTCAATCCGTCGTCGCAGGAAATCACTTATATGTCCTACGGGCAGTCCGACCCGCGCGTTTACCTCCTCAACATCGAGACCGGGCAGCGCGAGATCGTCGGCAATTTTCCGGGCATGACCTTTGCGCCGCGCTTTTCGGCGGACGGCCAGCGCATCATCATGAGCCTGCAGCAGGGCGCCAACTCCAATCTGTTCACGATGGATTTGCGTTCGAAACAGACCACACGATTGACCGACACGCCGGCGATCGACACCGGCCCGTGCTATTCGCCGGACGGCAAATATATCTGCTTCGAGAGCGACCGTGGCGGCAGCCAGCAGATCTATGTCATGGCGGCGACGGGCGGGCCGGCGCAGCGCATCTCCTTTGGCGAAGGCAACCACTCGACGCCGGTCTGGTCGCCGCGCGGCGATTTCATCGCCTTCACCGGCCAGGCGAAGGGCCAGTTTTCGATCGGCGTGCTCAAGCCGGACGGGTCGGGCGAGCGGTTGCTGACATCGGGCTACCACAATGAAGGCCCGACTTTCGCGCCGAACGGCCGGGTTCTGATGTTCTTCCGCGATCTGGGGCAGGGGCCGTCGCTTTTCACAATCGACATTACCGGGCGCAATGAACTGAAAATTCCGACTCCAAGCCTTGCGTCCGACCCCGCTTGGTCGCCATTATTGTCATAAGATTCGGTTTTGGCGCCGTAAGCAGCGAATTATCCCACGAAAGCCGGGAACCGGCGGGCGGCACGAATATTGTAAGTCTAATCAAAGTCTTATTCACTGGCTCTTAACCAAGAGCGGCGGTTCGACAGTATGCGTCAGGTTTAACGGGCTTGCGCAAGGCTTCATCAAGGTTGATGGAAGGTTGGCTTAACCCACCCGCTGGTAAACGTGAGGGCTGACGTGCGGCTCTCGAAGGCCACGCGGCGCGCAGGTTTCACTCAATGCGCGACTATGGAGTCACGGGAATGATCGAGATCGGAACTATTTTGCGCGGGGTGCGGATCGCCGCCGTCCTGGGAGTGGCCCTGGCGATTTCCGCTTGCGCCAATCAGGTGGCCGACAGCACGACGCCGGGCACCGCCGGGGCCGGCGCTGCGTCGCCCGGCAGCCAGCAGGATTTCGTGGTCAATGTCGGCGACCGTGTGTTCTTCGAGTCCGATTCAACCGAGTTGACGGCGACCTCGCGCGCGACGCTCGACAAGCAGGCGCAGTGGCTCACCAATTACGGCCAGTACCGGTTCACGGTCGAAGGCCATGCCGACGAACGCGGCACGCGCGAATACAACATCGCGCTCGGCGCCCGCCGCTCGCAGGCGGCGCGCGACTATCTGATCTCGCGCGGCATTCAGGCCAGCCGCATCAAGACAATTTCCTACGGCAAGGAACGGCCGGTCGCGGTCTGCAACGACATCTCCTGCTGGTCGCAGAACCGCCGCGCGGTCACGGTGCTCAACGCCGGGTCCTGAGGCGCCGCGCATTACTAACTGTGTCATGCCCGGCCATCTGGCCGGGCATTTCGCTTTTGGGATGCCGTTCCTCTTCGGAAACGGGGACTAGTCACAATTCCGACACCGGCGATCTTATGCTAACGGTGTCCCGCCAAAAGACGGCAACCGGATATCACCTCACATGACGCGACAAACACTTCTCCGCAGCGGATTTCTGGCCGCGTTCTGCGTTCTGGCTTTCGCCGGCGCGGCGACGGCGCAAGAGCGCGATCGCGGTCCCGGCTTTCTCGATAATTTGTTCTCGCGCGGCGAGGGGCAAAACGCGCCAGCGTCTCGCGGCCGCGGCGAGCCGGTGGCGCAGGCCGATGCCGGCGATCCGGCCGAACTCACCGTGCGGCTTGACCGGCTGGAAAACGCGCTGCGTCAATTGACCGGCACCATCGAGCAATTGCAGTACCGCAACCAGCAGCTCGAAACGCAGGTCAGGGCTTTGCAGCAGGGTGGCGCGGTTGTGCCGCCACAGCCTTCGGTCGCGACGCCGGCGCTGCCGCCGCCGCCGCGCGCAACACCGCAGAATGGCCAGATCCCGGCCGCGCCCTCAGGCCGGCGCTCCGACGTGTTCGATCCGTCGCAGCAGCCGGAAGCACCCGGCGCGCCGCGCGCGCTTGGCAGCCTATCGTCGAATGGTGGTCCGGTAGCGCAGAACGTCCCGCCGGTCGGCGCACCCGGCGGCCGCGAAGCCGGTGCGCCGCTCGACCTGTCGACTTTGTCTGGCAATCCGCCGCCGGCCAATGCGCCGGCCGCTGGCTTGCCGGTGCCGCCGGTCACGAATCCGCCGGTCATGGCTTCGGCGTCGAATGCCGCGCAACCGCCGGCAGGTCCGGTGCGCAACGCCACGTCGAATCCGCCGGCGGACACCAGGCTTGCAACGCTGCCGCCGTCGGCTTCGCCGCAGGATGAATACGACATGGCCTATGGCTACATCCTGCATAAGGACTACGCGCTGGCCGAACAGGCCTTCCGCGACTTCCTCAAGAAATATCCGAACGAGCGTCTGCTGCCGGATGCCCAATACTGGCTCGGCGAAAGCCTGTATCAGCGCCAGCGCTATCGCGACGCCGCCGAGTCCTTCCTCGCGGTCTCGACCAAATTCGATCGAGCCGGCAAGGCGCCGGATTCATTGCTGCGCCTCGGCCAGTCGCTGGCGGCGATGAACCAGAAGGAAGCCGCCTGCGCCACCTTGAGCGAGGTCGGCCGCAAATATCCGAAAGCCTCCGCCAGCGTGAAGCGCGGCGTCGAGCAGGAAATCAAGCGTGCGAAATGCTGAGCCGTGGGGCATGATCGATCATGCCCGCGCCTGAAGCATCGAGCGTCACGCCAGCCGAAGCCGCCGCGTTATTTTCCGATCTCATCGGTGCGCCGGCGCTCGTGCTAGCCGTCTCCGGCGGCCCGGATTCGACGGCGCTGATGGTGCTTGCTGCGCGCTGGCGTGCCACGCTCAAGCGCGGTCCCGCATTGACCGCAATCACCGTCGATCATGGTTTGCGTCCGGAGTCTCGCCGCGAAGCCGCGGACGTGGCGCGGCTGGCGAAAAAACTTGGCATCCCCCATCGCACCTTGCGCTGGACCGGCAAGAAACCGAAAAGCGGACTGCCGCAGGCCGCGCGCCAGGCGCGCTATGGCCTGCTCGCCGGCGCCGCGCGACGGCTAAACGCCAGGCATGTTCTCACCGCGCATACGCGCGACGATCAGGCCGAGACGGTGATCATTCGTCTGATGCGCGGCAGCGGGCTGACCGGCCTGGCGGCGATGCAAAAGACGTCGGACATGCCGGAAGCCGGCGGGATTTTTCTCGTACGCCCGTTGCTTGACGTGCCGAAGGCGCGGCTGATCGCCACGCTTCGTGCAGAAGACATCCCCTTCGCCGATGACCCGACCAACCGCGACACGGCCTTTACCCGGGCACGCTTGCGCGGCCTGATGCCGCGGCTCGCCGAGGAGGGGCTCGATGCCGCCCGTCTGGCGCTGCTTGCGCGGCGGCTGAAACGGGCCGATCTGGCGATCGAAGCGGCGGTGGACCGGGCCATGTCTGAATTGATGCCGGGATCGGGCGTGGGACAGGAGCCGTTCGTATTTGATGCCGCCGGCATCTGCCAACTCCCGGACGAAATCGCCCTTCGCCTGCTGGGCCGGGCGATTGCCACGGTTGGAATTGAGGGCCCGGTCGAATTGGCCAAGCTGGAGACCCTGAAAGCGGCTCTGGATGCGGCCCGAATGACGGGCAATGCCTTCCGCCGCAGCCTGGCAGGGGCGATTGTGACGCTGACCGGCGACAAGATTGGCGGTAAAATCGTGGTGGAACGGGCACCGGCGCGGCGCAAAGCCCGGCCCAAAACCCGGCCCAAAAACCAGCCCAAAAACCAGCCCAAGTCCTTAACCAAAGCGCGGCCTGGACGCGCCAAGAGGCGGAAAACGCGCTAGGATATCTCGGATTCGAGCCCTTTCCATGCGGGCTTGCGGTGCCTACATTGGTTTCGGGACGCACGACAAGACCCCGAGCTAATCGGCAAATCACGCGAACAGACAAGGGCCGCTGGCGCCATGCGCCGCGGAGTAGGAACGCTCCATGAATGCCAATCTGCGCAATTTCGCCCTCTGGGTGATCATCGTTCTGCTGCTGCTTGCCCTGTTCACGTTGTTCCAGAATCCGGGCACGCGCACGTCCGCGCAGGACATTTCCTTCTCGCAGCTCTTGACCGAAGTCGACCAAGGCCGTGTCCGCGACGTCCTGATCCAGGGACCGGAAATTCACGGCACCTTCGCCAACGGCACCGCCTTCCAGACCTATGCGCCGAACGATCCGGGCCTGGTCCAGAAGCTTTACAACAAGGGCGTCTCGATCACCGCGCGACCGCTGACGGACAATGTGCCGTGGTTCGTGTCGCTGCTGGTCTCGTGGCTGCCGTTCATCGCGTTGATCGGCGTCTGGGTTTTTCTGTCGCGGCAGATGCAGGGCGGCGCCGGCAAGGCGATGGGCTTCGGCAAATCGCGCGCCAAGCTTCTGACCGAGTCGCATGGCCGCGTGACCTTCGATGACGTCGCCGGCGTCGATGAAGCCAAGAGCGACCTGACCGAGATCGTCGAATTCCTGCGCGACCCGGGCAAATTCCAGCGCCTCGGCGGACGCATTCCGCGCGGCGTGCTGCTGGTCGGCCCTCCGGGCACCGGCAAGACCTTGATCGCGCGCGCCGTTGCCGGCGAAGCCAATGTGCCGTTCTTCACCATTTCCGGTTCGGACTTCGTCGAAATGTTCGTCGGTGTCGGCGCCTCACGCGTGCGCGACATGTTCGAGCAGGCCAAAAAGAATGCGCCCTGCATCATCTTCATCGATGAAATCGACGCCGTCGGCCGCCATCGCGGCGCCGGCATGGGCGGCGGCAATGATGAACGCGAGCAGACGCTCAACCAGTTGCTGGTCGAGATGGACGGCTTCGAGGCCAACGAAGGCATCATCCTGATTGCCGCCACCAACCGTCCCGACGTGCTCGATCCGGCGCTGCTGCGTCCGGGCCGCTTCGACCGTCAGGTCGTGGTGCCGAACCCGGATGTCGTCGGCCGCGAGAGCATTCTCAAAGTTCACGTCAAGAAGGTGCCGCTGGCGCCGGACGTCAACTTGAAAACCATCGCGCGCGGCACGCCGGGCTTCTCCGGCGCCGATCTCGCCAACCTGGTCAACGAAGCCGCTTTGATGGCGGCGCGCCGCAACAAGCGCATGGTCATGCAGGCCGAGTTCGAAGACGCCAAGGACAAGGTGATGATGGGCGCCGAGCGCAAGTCGCTCGTCATGACCGACGAAGAAAAGATGCTGACCGCCTATCACGAAGGCGGCCATGCGCTCGTCGCGCTCAACGTCAAGGCGACCGACCCGGTGCACAAGGCGACCATCATTCCGCGCGGCCGTGCGCTCGGCATGGTCATGCAGTTGCCGGAGCGCGACAAGCTGTCGATGTCGCTCGAGCAGATGACCTCGCGCCTCGCCATCATCATGGCCGGCCGCGTCGCCGAGGAACTCGTCTTCGGCAAGGAGAAGGTCACCTCGGGCGCGGCCTCCGACATCGAACAGGGCACCAAGCTCGCTCGCATGATGGTGACGCGCTGGGGCCTGTCCGATGCGCTCGGTCCGGTCGCCTATGGCGACAACGGCGACGAAGTGTTCCTCGGCTACCAGGTGTCGCGTCAGCAGAGCGTCTCGGAAGAAACCAACCGCAAGATCGATTCCGAAGTGCGCAAGCTGGTCGAAACCGGTCTCGAAGAGGCGCGCGTCATCCTCACCGAGAAGCGCGCCGATCTCGAAGTGCTGGCGCGCGGCCTGCTGGAATTCGAAACGCTGACCGGCGACGAGATCAAGGATCTGATCAACGGCATCCGCCCGAACCGCGAAGTGGTGATCGAGCCGGTGACGCCGCGTTCGTCCGCCGTGCCGCCGGCCGGCAAGCAGCGCAAGACGCCCGATTCGCCGACTGGCGATATAGCGCCGGCACCGCAGGCCTAAAGCGGTCGCTGCAACAACCTGAAGCGCCCGCCGCAGACTCTTAACGAGCATGGCGGGCGTTTGTTTTTGTGGCTTCCCCGGCGGGCGCGGCTGCGATAGCGCTGTTCGATCATGACATCGCCTGAAACCACTCCCGCCGATACCAATCCCGACAAGGCCGATCCCGACAATGCGCGCTGGACCTTCGCCGGTTTCCGGCGCGGCGCGCTCGATGTGCTGCCATTCGTGCCGGGCATCACCGGCTTTGCCATGGCCTATGGCACGGTCGCGGCGCGCAAGGGCATGACCTTGTTCGAGGCGCTGTTGATGAGCGCCACCGTTTTCGCCGGCGTGGTGCAAATGGTGGTGCTCGACAGTTGGCCCGGGACACTCAGCTTTGCCGCCATCGTCGGCATTCTGGCGCTGGCCGCGCTGGTGAACGCCCGCTATCTGATGATTGGCGCGACGTTGCGGCCGCTATTCGGCGGCGAACCGGCGCGCAAGGTCTATCCGACCTTGTTTTTTCTGGTCGAGCCGAACTGGCTGATGTCGTTGCGTTACTACAGCAAGGGCGGGCGCGACCCGGCGCATATGCTCGGCGGCGGCGTTGCGATGTACCTAACCTGGGTGACGATGGCGGTGCCTGGATTCATCGCCGGCGCGGCGGTGGGCAATCCGAAACAGTTCGGCATCGATCTGGTGATGCCGGCGTTCTTCGTCGCTATTCTGGTGCCGCTGTGGCGCGGCCCGCGCCGTTCCTATGGCTTGATTGTCGGCGGGCTGGCGGCGTTCGCCACGGACTTTCTGTTCGGCGGCTTCTGGTATCTCATCGTCGGTGCGCTGGCCGGCTGCCTCGCCGGAGTGTTCAACGATGATTGAGAAGGACGCCTTCGGCTTTTTCGTCGTGCTCGCGGGCATGACCGCGGTCGTTTATGTCACCCGGATCGCTGGCTACTGGCTGATCGGCCGCCTCGTCATCGGACCGCGCGTGCGCCGGATGCTTGACGCTCTTCCGGGTTCCATTATCGCGGCGACGGTGGTGCCGACATTGGTGCAGGGCGGGCCGCGCGCGCTTGTCGCGCTTTCCGCGACCGCGCTGGTGATGATCTTCTTGCGCCGGGACTTCTTCGCGGTGCTGGCCGGCGCCGCCGTCGCCGCCGGGGCTTTCGCGCTCGGACTTTAGCCGTACAATAGCGTCTCGATGACCTTGCAAAATCGCGTCACGCCTTTCGGCGACCTGACGATTGCGCCGGCGCGCGGCCTGCTGATGGGCAATCGCGGCGGGCGGCTGCACGATGCGCGGCGCCAATTGGGCGCCCGGCGCTGGGCGTCGAAGCAATGGATCTGCTGCAAGCTCGATTTCAACAATCGCCACCGCACGGTCTGGGGCAACAGCTACAGCGAACTGTTCTTTCTCGACGAGGTGACGGCCTTCGCCGCCGGTCACCGGCCGTGCTTCGAATGCCGGCGCAAGGATGCCCTGGCCTTTGCCGCATTGTTTCCGGGCAAGCACAAGGCGCCGGACATGGATGCGGTGCTGCATGGCGAGCGCCTTGACGGAAAAGCGAAGCGCCAGCATCGCCATACCATCAATGCCTTGCCGGATGGCGCGATGGTCGTGCTCGGTGATGAGGCCTATGCTGTGCGTGACACATCTCTTTTGCGCTGGACTTCCTCGGGTTACGACCGGAAACGCTCGCGCCCGCGGGCTGGTGATGTCGATGTGCTGACGCCGCCGGCGATCCTGACCGTGCTGGCCAAAGGCTATGCGCCGTTCTGGCATCCGAGCGCCGGGGCCGGGACGTAAACGTCGGGAACATTGCGCTGGATTAAAGAGGTCACCGGGCAATCCGTCTAATAAGGTTGCTCAGGAGGCCTTTATGACGACAAGTCCGGCTTTGCAGCGCCGCCGCGATTACAGCGGTCCGGCTCTATTCGCCTATGGCTTTCGCCCGTTCTTTCTTGCCGCCGGTCTGTGGGCGGCGTTCGGCATCTTGTTGTGGCTGCCGCAATATCTCGGTGCGATGACGATCCCGACGCATTTCGGTGCGCTCGACTGGCACGTCCACGAAATGCTGTACGGCTACGTCGCCGCCAGCATCGCCGGCTGTTTGCTCACCGCGATTCCGAACTGGACCGGGCGATTGCCGGTCAATGGCTGGCCGCTTGCCGGGCTCGCCGCGCTATGGCTCGCCGGCCGCGTCGCGATCCTGTTTTCGTCCGATATCGGCGCGGTCGCCGCCGCGGTGGTGGATATCAGCTTTCTGGCCGTGCTGGCGGGCGTTGCCGCGCGCGAGATCGTCGCCGGCCGAAACTGGCGCAATCTTCGTGTCCTCGTCGTGCTGGGCGTGTTGATCGCCGGCAATATCGTCTTTCACATCGAAGTGCTACGCGCCGGCGCGGCCGACTATGGCGTGCGTATCGGCATCGCCGGTGTCATCGCGCTGCTCACGGTGATCGGCGGCCGCATCGTGCCGAGCTTCACCAACAACTGGCTGGTGAAGAATAATCCGGGCCGGTTGCCGATATCGTTCGCCCGCTTCGATATGGCCGCTATCGCCGCCGGCGCGGCGGCTCTGCTGGCTTGGATCGGGCTGCCCGCGCATCCGGTCACCGGCGCGTTGATGTTGCTGGCCGGGGCTTTGCACGCGGCGCGGCTGGCGCGCTGGGCCGGCGACCGCACCGCCGCCGATCGCCTCGTGCTGGTGCTGCATGTCGGTTACGCCTTCGTGCCGCTCGGCTTCCTTTTGATTGGCGCTTCGGTTTTTCTCAGCGCCGTTCCTGCGAGCACCGGCATTCACGCCTGGACCGCCGGCGCGGTCGGCCTGATGACTTTGGCGGTGATGACGCGCGCAACGCTCGGGCATACCGGACAGCCGTTGCAGGCAAGTCTGCCGACGCAGGCGATCTATGCCTGCGTCCTGCTGGCGGCGCTGCTGCGCATCGCCGCCGCTTTCAGCGGATCGATCATACTCTTGGAATGCGGCGGCGCGTTATGGATCGCGGGTTTCGCCGGCTTCGCCTTCACCTACGGCCCTCTTTTGGCGCGACGCAAACCGGCATGGGGTGAAGCGCGGTGCTGACCGCTCACGCCGGCTCGACCGGCGTGATGGCCGGCGCCGGCGGCACTCGGCGCGCCCAAAGGAAATAAACGATCGCCGCCATGCCAAGCTGGATCGCGACGATCATGGCGACGCAGGCCGGCCAGCCGCCGACGATCCAGGCAAAGCCGCCGAGCGCCGCGCCGAAGCTGCCGCCGGTATAGAAGCTTGTGACATACAGTCCCACAGCCGAGGAGCGGCCGACCTTGGCGGTGATGGTGACGTAGCCGGTCGAGATGGCCTGGCAGATCAATCCGCACGCGGCGCAGATGGTAAGCCCGACAACGATCAGCCAGAGCGGTCCGCACAGGGTCAGCAGGACGCCGCCGATCCAGACGCCGATGAGCGGAATCATGAATCGCCGGCGGCCGAAGCGGCCGACCGCCCAGCCGGCCATCGGCACCAGAGCTGAACCGACCAGATAGACGACGAAGATCGCGCCCAGCCAGGTTGCCGACAAATCGTAGGGCGACGCCGCGAGCCGGAAGTTGATGTAGGTGAATGTCGATACGAAGCAGAACAACACGCCAAAGCCGACCGCGTAGGTCGCCAGCAATTGCCTGTTGCGGAAATGCTGCAGCATCTGTTTGCTGGAGGCGAGCAAACCCTCGGAGCGGATGAATTTGCGCTCGCGCGGCAGCAGAAGCAGCACGGCGATGGCGCCAGCGAACGTCATCAGCGCGATGCAATCGAGCGCATGGCGCCAGCCGATGATGTCGGACAGAACTCCGGTGATGAAGCGTCCGCTGAAGCCGCCGATGCTGGCGCCTGAGGTATAGACGCCGGCGGCCGCGGTCGCCTCGTGCGGTTCCCATTCGTCGCCGATATAGGCGATGGTGACGGCAAAGACCGGCGGCATCACCAGACCCTGCACGAAACGCCAGAACACCAGAGCGTGCAGGTTCGGCGCAAGAGCGCACATCAAGGTCGGCAGGCCGAGCAGCAGCATGGCGGTGACGATGACGCGCTTGCGGCCAAGCACATCGGCGACGGTGCCGGTGAAGGGCGCGGTCAGCGCCACGGCCAAGGTGCTTGCCGTCATGATGGTGGAAATCTCTGCGGCGCCGGCGCCGAATTCGACCGACAGCAGCGGCAAGATCGCCTGCGGCGAATAGAGATTGACGAAGGTGCAATAGCCGGCGAGGCCGACCGCCCATTGGCGCGCAGTCAGTCCAAAGCGGGGCGCAGATCTCATGACAGGAACCCGGCGGGGCAAAGCGGAAGTAGCATCAAGGAAAGCTATGCATTGATTTTGCCACCGACGCCAAGAGGGAAAGGCCGAGGGCTGTGCGCCGCCGGGTGCATGGCTGGCTATTGGCCGAGCGCCGCCTGGCCGCGCCGCAGCGTTTCTTCCGGCGTGCCGGAGGCATCGACCTCATGCCAATCCAGAGCACCAAGATCGTATTGCTCCTGGGCGCGGGCAATGGCCGCGTCGGCGTCGGAAGCGTCTCCGGTGCGGCCGCCGACGCGGGCGACGCGCACGCCGAGATCGGCGGTGAGAAACAGGCCATGGAACGGCGTGCCGGGCGCGGCCTGCGCGATCGCGTCGCGTTCGGCCTGTCTGGCAAAGACCGCGTCGACAATCGCCGAATGCCCGGCGGCAAGAATGCGGCGCGCCCGCGCGGCCAAAGTCGCATAGACCTTGGCCGTGACCTCCGGCGTGTAGGCCGAAGCGGGCAGGCGCTCGGTCTCCGCCACGCCGAACAGGGTTTTGCGCATCACGTCGCTGCGCAAATAGATCGCGCCGGGCAGCGGCATGACGACGGGTGCAAGCGCGCGCGCCAGCACCGACTTGCCGGTGCCGGACAGGCCGCCGACCGCGACCAAAGTGGCGCGTGGCGGCGCGATCAGTTTGCGCGCCAACGCGAAATAGTCGCGCGCGCTTTTCTCCATTGTCGCGTCTCGCTGTGGCCGCGCGGCGGTGACCTTGGCGCGGATCGCCGCGCGCAACGACATCAGCAGCGGCAAGGCGGCGAGAGCATCGAGATCGATGTCGCGCCTGTTCTCGGCGATATAACGGTTGAGAACGGCGTTGGCGGCGGCGATCAGATCGCGCTCGATCAGGTCCATCAGCAGGAAGGCGAGGTCGTAGAACACGTCGATGGTCGCGAGCTTCGGGTTGAATTCGATGGCGTCGAACAGCACAGGCGCGTTGTCGATCAACACAATATTGCCGAGATGCAGGTCGCCATGACATCGCCGCACAAAGCCGTCGCGCTCGCGGACGTCGAGAAGAGGACGGAGACGTTCGAGTGCGCTGTTGCTTGCCGCTGTCAGGGCGGCGACGCTATCGGCAGGGAATAGATCGGACGCGGCGCGCAATTCGCCATCATTCTGCTCGAGAATCTCGGCGAGCGTGTCGGCAAATCCGGCATTTTCAACAACCGGCACCGCGGCGTGCGCTTTGGCGACGGCGCGGCCCAGTTGATCGGCCAGCGCCGCATCAATACGGCCATCCTCGGCGAGATGGTCCAGTGTCTGGGTCTCATCGAAGCGGGCCATCTCGACCGCCCATTCGACTGGTTCTCCGGCGCCACCAATGGCAAGCCGGCCGTCGGCGGCGCGGGTGATGGCGACGACGCCCCGATAAAGGCCCGGGGCATAAAACCGGTTAACCTCGATCTCGGCCGCGCAAGCCGCCTTGCGGTTTTCCAGCGTCGAGAAGTCGAGAAAGGGAAACCGCACCGCGCGCTTGATCTTGAGGGCACGCTGGCCGGTCAAGAACACAGAGGCGGCATGGGTGTCGATGCGCGTGACGGCGCTGCCGCCATGCGTGGCCGGGTCGGCGAGGAAATCGGTGACCGGCTGCTGTGGATCAGTGGTCATACCCAACTCCGTCATGGCCGGGCATAGCCGTCCGTAAGGACGGCGTTCTTTCAGAACGCCTGGTTCCCGGCCATCCACGCCTTATTATAACAAACTAAGACGTGGATGCCCGGCATAAAGCCGGGCATGACGAATAGGTGCTTGCGGTCGTCGGTCTTAAGCCGCAACCGCTTTCGGCTTCACTTCGGCGGTGTAGTCATCCATCAATTGCTTGGTGATGGCGCCGGGCGTGAATTTCCAGTCCTTGATCTCCGACACCGCGGTGACTTCCGCCGCCGAGCCGGTGATGAAGCATTCGCCCAGGGACGTGAGTTCGTCGGGCAGGATGCGCCGCTCGATCACTTCGATGCCGCGCTTTTTGGCGAGACCGATGACGGTCTGCCGGGTCAGCCCGTCGAGAAAGCAGTCGGCCAACGGCGTGTGGATCTTGCCGTCCTGGACGAAGAAGATATTGGCGCCGGTGCACTCGGCGACACGGCCTTCCCAGTCCAGCATCATGGCGTCGGCATAGCCTTTGCGCTCGGCCGCGTGCTTGGAGATGGTGCAGATCATATAGAGGCCGGCGGCCTTGGCGCGGCAGGGCGCGGTGCGCGGATCGGGCCGGCGATATTCCGCCAGATCGAGCCGGATGCCCTTGAGCCGCTGCTCGGGATCGAAATAGCTCGGCCATTCCCAGGAGGCGATGGCGAGGTGGATTTTGTTGTTCTGCGCCGACACGCCCATCATCTCCGAACCGCGCCAGGCGATCGGACGGACATAGGCTTCCTTGCGCCCGTTCTTGTCGACCACCAGCTTCTTGGCGGCGTCGATTTCGGCGACCGAGAAGGGAATCTCGAAGTCGAGAATATTGGCCGAACGCTTCAGCCGTTCCGAATGCTCGGTCGACTTGAAAATCTGACCGCCATAGGCGCGTTCGCCCTCGAACACGGCTGAGGCATAGTGCAGGCCATGGCTGAGCACATGCAGATTGGCGTCGGCCCAGGGAACCAGCTTGCCGTCGTACCAGATGACGCCATCGAGCCGGTCGTAGGATTGCGCAGCCATGGTCTCCTCCTTGAACTCTCGTGGCGGCAGGTGCCTGTCCGCCGCTGTGATGGCGCATTTTGCGCGCCAATTCCAACACTTTGCGTCGCCGGGCAAGTCCCGGTATGAGTGGCGAACGTCCGCGGGAAGCGGCTCAACGGGGCATCCCGAGCGGCTTAAAAGGCCTTTCGGGAACGATCATTACGTTCGTAGCCGAGTTTTTGTAACATAAAACCAAAATATGTCAACATGGCTGACATAAATTCCACTGCGAAAATCCCACCGCCAAACGGCGGCGAAGGGGCGATGGCCGCCGGCGCCCAGCCGCGCGAGGCCGACGCGGCGTGGGACATCATCGAACTCTTGTTCTTTGCCTATCGCGACTTCGTCGGCGACCCGGACGCGGTGCTGCTGAAATACGCCTTCGGCCGCGCCCATCACCGGGTGCTGCATTTCGTCAACCGCAATCCAGGCATGAAGGTCGCCGACCTCCTGGACATTCTCAACATCACCAAGCAGTCGCTCGGCCGCGTTCTCAAGCAGCTGGTCGATCAGGGCTTCATCGTCCAGAAGGAAGGCGCGCAGGACCGCCGCCAGCGGCTTTTATATGCGACGGCGAAGGGCGAGGCCCTGTCGTTGAAGCTGGCGCATTTGCAGACCGAGCGCATCAACCGCGCCTTCGGCGAATTGGGCCCCGGCGCGCACGAGGCGGCACGGCGCTTTCTCACCGCGATGATCGACAGCGACAATCGCGAGGGTGTGCTGCGGCAGATCGCGCGCGCCGACCGCGCCAAGACGCGGGGCTAGGGTCCTCACCCATGCCCCACCTCGCCGCAAAACCAGCCGACGACGCGCCGCATCTTCTGGTGGTCGACGACGACCGCCGCATTCGCGATCTGCTGTCGCGCTTTCTGGCCGGCGAAGGCTACCGCGTCACCACCGCCGATAACGCCAAGGATGCGCGTGCCAAGCTGACCGGCCTGTCTTTCGATCTTCTGATCCTTGACGTGATGATGCCGGGCGAAACCGGCTTCGATCTGGCCAAGGCGATCCGCGGCACGTCGAGCGTGCCGATCCTGATGCTGACCGCGCGCGACGGCGCCGAAAGCCGCATCGAGGGTCTGCAGATCGGCGCCGACGATTATCTCTCGAAGCCTTTTGAGCCGCGCGAATTGTCGCTGCGCATCGCCAATATTCTCAAGCGCGCGCAGCCGGCGGTGGCGCCGCCGGTCGAGTCGGTGCGTTTCGGACCTTTCGTCTATCATCTGGCGCGCGGCGAACTGCGCAAGGGCGACGACGTCATCCGCCTGACCGACCGCGAGCGCGAGATGCTGCGCATCCTCACCGCGACGCCGGGCGAAACGGTCACGCGCCTGGCGCTGGCCGGCAATGGCGACCAGACCAGCGAGCGCGCCGTCGACGTGCAGGTCAACCGGCTGCGCCGCAAGATCGAGTCCAATCCGGCCAATCCTTTGTTTGTGCAGACCGTGCGCGGCATCGGCTACCGGCTGGTGAGCGCGCCATGAGGCCGTCATGACCAGTCTCGATATGGCTCACAACATGCGCACGGCGATCGCGCGGTTGCGGGCGCTGTGGGAATGGTACGACGCCATCCCGCCGATCCGCCGCATTCACGCGCAGCTCGCGCGCATCCGCGACGGCTGGCGGCGGCTCAGCCGCTGGCTCAACAGCGTCATGCCGAAGGGTCTCTACGCCCGCGCGCTGCTCATCATCATTCTGCCGATGGTGATCCTGCAATCGGTCATCGCTTTCGTGTTCATGGAGCGGCACTGGAATGTCGTCACGCAGCGCCTGTCGGCCGGCGTGGTGCAGGATATCGCCGCGCTGATCGACGTCTATCGCGCCTACCCGCAGGACAAGGACCAGACGCTCATTCGCACCATCGCGCAGCAGCGGCTTGGCCTGGTGGTCGATTTCCTCCCCGCCGGCGAAATGCCGCCGCCGGGGCCGAAGCCGTTCTTCTCGCTGCTCGATCAGACTCTGTCGGAGGAACTGCGCAAGCAGATCGCGCGGCCCTACTGGATCGACACCGTCGGCAAATCGGCGCTGGTCGAAATCCGCATCCAGCTCGACAACAACGTGATGCGCATCTATGCGCGACGTAACGCGGCTTACGCCTCGAACTCGGAAATCTTCCTGTTGTGGATGGTCGGCACCTCGGCGGTCCTGCTGTTCGTCGCCATCATCTTCTTGCGCAACCAGATCAAGCCGATCCTCAAACTCGCCGACGCCGCCGAGGCCTTCGGCAAGGGCCGCGACGCGCCGAATTTCCGGCCGCGCGGCGCGCGCGAGGTGAGGCGCGCGGCGCAGGCTTTCATCGAGATGAAGACGCGCGTCGAACGCGCCATCGAGCAGCGCACCACTATGCTGGCCGGTGTGTCGCACGACTTACGCACGGTGCTGACGCGCTTCAAGCTGGAGCTGGCGCTGATCGACGACAGTCCGGAAGTCGAGGCGATGAAAAAGGACATCGACGAGATGGCACGCATGCTGGAGGCCTATCTTGCCTTCGCCCGCGGCGATCTGGGCGAAAGCGCGGCGCCGACCGACATGGCGGCGTTTATCGAGGAGCTCAAGGACGACGCCGCGCGGCACGGCCACAAGGCGACCGTTTTGTTTCACGGCGCGCCGATCGTCACGGTGCGGCCGGCGGCGTTCAAGCGCTGCCTCGCCAATCTGGTGTCGAACGCGGCGCGTTACGCTTCGTCGATTGCCATCACCGGCCATCGCGACCATCGCTATCTGACGATCATGGTCGACGACGACGGCCCGGGCATTCCGCCCGCGCAGCGCGAGGATGTGTTCAAGCCGTTTCTGCGCCTCGACGACGCGCGCAATCAGGACGAGGGCGGCACCGGTCTGGGCCTCGCCATTGCGCGCGACATCGCCCGCTCGCATGGCGGCGACATCGCGCTCAGCGATTCACCGATGGGCGGATTACGCGCGACGGTGAAGGTGCCGGTGTAAGCTTTTCCCGGGCGCAGCGCAGCACCACTTGGTGGTGCGCTGCAGACCCGGGATCGTTACGAACGCGGAGTGTGGAACGGCCCCGGCTCTGCGGCCCATCACTTCGTAATGGACCGCGTCCGGGGCAAGTCAGCGCTACGCCGCATCCGCTTCGACCGCGCCTTCATCGACCGGCCGCGCCCGGCGGCGGCGCGGGCCGCGCAGCACGCATTTCGGGATACTGCACACATCGCCGACGAAGCCGTCCCAGCGCTCGGCGCTCGACAGGCCGCGATCGAGCGCCGCCATGGTAGCGTCGAGACCTTCCTCGTCGTCATCGAGCCAGACATTGATTACGCGAGCGAACATCAAGGCCGCGCCTTGCGCGCGCAAAGCGCCACGTGGGCCGGAAGCGCCGATGCCGGCCGCTTCCAGCATCCATTTCTGCGAACGCACGGCCATGCCATTGAGCGCCAGCGCCAGACCCGGATTTCGGCGGACCGAGCGCATCACCGAACGCACTGCCTCTTTGTAAGGCGCCAGCGCCTCGATCCGGCGCATCTCGACGTCGAACAGCCGTTCGCGGGCCGCTTCGTCCGCCATGTCGGCGTCGCCGCCGTCGAGTACGATCGTGTCGATGTCCTTGATGTGCGCGGCGTAGATCGGCAGCGTCGAGCCGAATTCGGCGCGCAGCGCCGACAACTTGATGCCGGCGCGGCCGGCGACTTCGGCGAGGCCGATCTGCTCGAAAGAGTTCTCGCCGAGCAAGTCCAGAAGCGCGTCGACGGCCTTGTCACGGTTCGAGGTGCCGCGCGGTGGCGCAGCTTGGGCCTTGCGTTCGGGCTTGGTCTTGTCGGCGGATTGGCGGGCGGGCTTGCGGGCCATGACGGCCTCCGTTGCACGGTTCAACTAGCCTTTAATGTAGGCCTGCGAAGGCGACCGTTCCAGGGCAGTGAACTGCTAACCGGCGAGTTCGCGCGAACGTGAGGTGGCGGCGGCGATGGCCCTGGTCAGCAGATCGTCAAAACCGGCCGGGCCCATTAGCACGGCCAACGCCGCGGCGGTGGTGCCGCCGGGCGACGTCACATTCTGCCGCAAGGTCGCGGCGTCCAAATCCGACCGGTGCAGCAGTTCGCCGGAACCGGCCACCGTCTCGCGCGCCAGACGTCCGGCAAGGTCTGCCGGAAGTCCGGCGGCAATACCCGCCTTTGTCATCGCCTCGACCAGCAGGAACACATAGGCCGGCCCCGAGCCGGACGTCGCTGTCACCGCATCGATCAGTTTCTCGTCCGAGACCCATTCAACCTTGCCGGTGGCGGCGAGCAATTCCGTCGCAAGCTTGCGCTGGCGCGCCGACACTTTGGGGTTCGGCACCGCGACGGTGATGCCACGGCCGATTGCGGCGGGCGTGTTCGGCATGGCGCGCACGATCGCGGTACCCGGCGGCAGAATGTTCTCGAGAAACCCGATCGTCCGCCCGGCCATGATCGAGATCACCAGCGTCGAGTTGCCGACATAAAGCCCGAGCGGCGGGATTGCCTCCGGCGCCATCTGCGGCTTCACCGCGATGATAATGGCGGCAGCGTCGGCTTTGGATTTCGGACCGGGTTTCGGATTGAGCGCCAGGCCGCTTTTCACCAGCGCTTTGATCGGCTTGCCGGCCTGCGGATCGATGACGACGACCTGTTTGGCCTTAAGCCCGCGCCCGGTCCAGCCGTCGAGCATAGCGCCGCCCATCTTGCCGGCGCCAAGGAGGACAAGGCGGCCGGGGAATGCGGCAAGCGTTTTCAAATTGGCTGACTTCTTCGCGGGTTTTTTCATACCGCGACTATATCACGCCTCGCCGGAGGTCTCGAACATCGCGGCCTCGAGCGCTTCCTTGGCGGTCTTGCCGGCCCAGACGACGAACTGGAACGCCGTGAAGTAGCGCTCGCAGGTATCGAGCGCGGTGCCGAGCAGCGCCTCGCACTGCTTGCCGGATGGCTCCATGCCCGCCGGCAATTGCAGCGCGTGGCGGTACATGACGATGCCTTCGGTCGGCCACAGATCGAAATGCCCGACCCACAGCCGCTCATTGATTAGCGCGATCAAGGTGTGAACCTCGGCGCAGCGGCGCTCGGGAACTTTCAGATCGAAGGCGCAGGCCAGATGCAGCGCCTCGATGTCGACCATCCAGGTATAGGACAGCTGATACTCGGCCCAGCGGCCGGTCACCAGAATGGTGATCTCGTCCTCGCTGGCGCGCTCGAAAGACCAGTCATTGCCGGCTGCCAGCCGTTCGACGACGTCGAGCGGATTGAAGCGCGCTTCGTCGGTGTAGCTCGTTAGGGACATGACGTCTCCGCGCGAAAGTGAGTCTAAAGGGAAACGCACGGCACGGCGCATGATCGGGCGAAAGGCACCCGAACTGAGCACGAACTACAATGTAACGCGGGAATACGGTTGCCTTGACGGCGCGCACGAATCACAGAGCGATACGACTATAACCTTCTCGATTCAGCCCGCCAGAGGCATTCTCAAGCCCTAATGAGCAGTGATTTGGGGGTGCTAGGCAACCGGGCCGACTCGACTCTCCACAGCCAATGCGCCGTCAAGACGAGTCTTTTGGGGATAACTCTTGGAGCGCGGCCGGCCTGAATCAAGTCATCAATCGAACAGCGACGACACCGACTCTTCATGCGCGGTGCGCGCGACCGCTTCGCCGATCAGCGAAGCGATTGGCAGGACTCGGATATTTCCCGCCGCGCGGACTTCGACCGTCGGCTGAATCGAATCCGTGATGACGAGTTCCTTGAGCCGCGACTTGGCAATGCGCGCGACCGCGCCGCCGGACAGCACGCCGTGGCTGATATAGGCATAGACCGCCGTGGCGCCGTTCTTGAGCAGCGCCTCGGCCGCGTTCACCAGCGTTCCGCCGGAGTCGACAATGTCATCGACGAGTACGCAGGTATAGCCTTCGACCTCACCGATCACGTTCATCACTTCGGATTCACCGGCGCGCTCGCGCCGTTTGTCGATGATGGCCAGCGGCGCATTGATGCGCTTGGCCAATCCGCGCGCGCGCACCACGCCGCCGACGTCGGGCGATACCACCATGACATTGGCGAGGTCGAAATTCTCCTTGATGTCACGCACCATCACCGGCGAGGCGTAGAGATTGTCGGTCGGGATATCGAAGAAACCCTGGATCTGGCCGGCGTGCAGGTCGAGCGTCATGACGCGGTTGGCGCCGGCATGCGTAATCAAATTGGCGACCAGCTTGGCCGAGATCGGCGTGCGCGGGCCGGGCTTACGATCCTGGCGCGAGTAACCGAAATAGGGGATCACCGCGGTGATGCGGCGCGCCGATGAACGGCGCAGCGCGTCGATGATGATCAGCAATTCCATCAAGTGGTCGTTGGCCGGAAACGACGTCGACTGGATGACAAAGCAGTCCGCGCCGCGGACGTTTTCCTGGATCTCGACGAAGACCTCCATGTCGGCGAAGCGCCGCACCACGGCTTTGGTCAGCGGCGT
Source organism: uncultured Hyphomicrobiales bacterium (assembly GCA_903839845.1). GTDB lineage: Bacteria > Pseudomonadota > Alphaproteobacteria > Rhizobiales > Xanthobacteraceae > Pseudolabrys. The sequence continues at coordinate 23,495 of CAIMEA010000019.1, read as the reverse complement.
CTTGAGATATTCGGCGATTTCCTGGGCGAGCGCAGGGTTGGAATTGCCGGCGACCAGCTTGATCGCACCGTTTTTGCCCGACATTCCGACGCCCTCATGAACAGGAGCCGGGTCATAACAAGGCGCGGCGGGCCCGGCAATACGGCTCGAATTCGTTGTCCCGCGCCTTTTCCGGGCAGGATGCTCGGCGGATGGAAGGCTCTAGAGACTCGCCTGCACGGTGGCGCGGCCGGCCGGGCCATTGGCGGCCGACGTGTCCGGTCGCTGCGGCGGCAACGGCACCGGGCCGCTCGCCGTTGCGTGTCCCTGCGCATCGGCCGGTTGCGGCGACGCCGGGTCGGCGTCGGCGCGGAAGATGCGGAAAATACCGGCGGCTTCCGGCGAGGTATCGGTCATGCCCATAAACGCCACGGGCGTCACGCTGGGCGCCGAAGCGACCGGAACCGTATCCGGCGCGGTCAGAAAGGCGCCGAGCTGCTCCATGCTGGCGCTGGCGATCCGCCGCGACATGGCGTCGTCGACCACGTTCCAGGCGTCGGCGGCCTTGCCGGACTTTTTGACGACCTCTTCGCCATTGATGCGCAAGGTCCGCCGCTCATCCCGATCGAACACGTCCCAGACCCAGGAAATCGTCGTCTGGCCATCGGCCACTTTGGCGGCGAGGTAGCCGCGCACCCGATAGGCCGAGGCCGTCTCGCGCGACAGGACCGCGAGGCGCCGGCTTTGCGCTTCGTCATTGAGATTGCGCACCAGCGTCTGGAATTGGCCGGGCGGTGGGCCGTCGATGGATTCGAAGGCGACCGTGGCGCCACGCGGCTGCATGGCGGCGACGCCCGGTTGGCCGTCGGTTGTGCAGCCAGCCAGCGCAGCGGCCAAAGTCAGGCTCGCGGCGGCTACAAACCGGCGTGAAAAGGGAGACACGTGGACGCGAAAAGCGTCCCAGCCGAGACCCACACTCATCGATACCCCTACGGCCTTTTTAGCGTCGTTCCCCCGGGCCTTGGGGCAAACGTAGCGGCTGGAGCATGGTTAAGTAAAGCTTAACGGTAGGGTATCACCGCCCTGCGGTTAACGGCTCAGGCGCCAACGACAGGCGCAAAGATCAGGCGGTAAGCGCGATCGCGTTGATATGGCGGCCATAATACGGCTCGCTGAGGTGGGTCGCGCGGCGGAAACTGTAGAACCGCGCCGGATCGGCATAGGTGCACAGACCGATATCCTCGAATTTCTCGATTCCCGCCTGTTGTACCCGCGCGGCGATATAGCCGGTGAGATCGAATAAAGCGTGGCCGGCGCGGGCCGCGTCGCTGAAGAAGCGGGCATTGTAGGCATCCGCCGCCAGAAACCGCTCAACGAACTCGGGGCCGACCTCATAATTGTCCTGCCGGATGGTCGGCCCGAGCGTGACAGTGATGTTGGCACGCTCGGCGCCGAGCTTTTCCATCGCGGCGACGGTGCCGTCGATCACGCCGGTCAATGCGCCGCGCCAGCCGGCATGCGCCGCGCCGATGACGCGCGCCTTGGCGTCGGCAAACAAAAGCGGTCCGCAGTCGGCGGTCGATACGCCAATGGCCAGTCCCGGCTCGCGCGTCACGATCGCATCGGCGCGCGGCCGCGTGTCGGCGGTCCACGGACGGTCGGCGGCGACCACGTCCGGCGAATGAATCTGATACGGCGTCAGGAACCGCTCCGGCGCAACGCCGAGCGCTTGCGCCATGCGGGCGCGGTTCTCCGCCACCTGCTCGGGATTGTCGTTCGAACCGACGCCGCCGTTGAGCGAGGCATAGACGCCCTGCGACACGCCGCCGGTGCGGGTGAAGAAGCCGTGGCGGATTCCGGCAAGCGCGGCGAGTGAAGCGGATTGCAGCAATGATACCTTCCAGCGGTTCAAAAATGACGTGTTCGGCGTGATCTGGATCAATAAGGCCGGCCCGGCCGCAGGCTCTGATACATCATATAAGACGTGCCGCGAAACATCACGAGTGGAGTTCCATCATGCGATTGTCCTTGGCGATAACCAGTATCCTGGTCGCAACCAGCCTTTTGGCGGTTCCGGCGGTTCCGGCGGTCGCGGCGCCGCTCGGCGCTGCGGTGCCGAAGAGTATTACTGCGCAGACGCAGAACGGGGACGAACCTCTGGTCACGCCCGTTCAGTATCGGCGCGGCTATCGCGGCGGCTACCGACATCACGATGGCGGCGACGATGGCGCGGGAATCGCCGCCGGCATTATTGGCGGGTTGATGCTCGGCGCGATCATCGCCAGCCAGTCGCAGCGCGGCGGCCGGACCGTCGATTACTGCATGCGGCGCTTCCGCAGCTACGATCCGAACAGCGGCACCTATCTCGGCAATGACGGCTATCGCCATCGTTGCCCGTAACGAGGCCGGGTGCTCATCGACTGAAGTTGGTGAGCGCCCGCTTGTCCGCTGTTGTCCCAACAGCGTCCTGGATTTCGCGGCGCAGCGAACGCGGCGATGTGCCAGGCACAGGGCTACACCCGAATAGATCAGGCTTCGCAAGGTCGGACATTGCCGGACCCGGCAGAATTGTCCGTTAAGTGCCGAGAACGGACATTCCATCAATCCTCACGCCCGTGTATCCTGCGTGCGCTATCCGATTGTTGGGTTTGCGGCATTCATGCTTGCGCGCTCTAACCGGCCGAAAAAGGCCGGGCCTTAAATAATTCTCAGGGGGAGAAACAATGAAACGAACACCGCTCATCCTCGCCTTCGGCGCCAGCCTGCTCGCCGGTCTCGCGGCGCCCGCGCAAGCCGCGCCGGATGTCTCGCTCGCGCGCTTCGATTGCGGCACGCCGCAGGCCCCGGTGCCCGTCAACCAGCGCTTCTCGGACACCTATGCCTACGGCGATCTCAAGATTCAGTTCGTCTTCAGCTGTTATCTGATCAAGCATGGCGACGACTATCTACTGTGGGATACGGGCCACGCCACGACTGCGCCCAACGTCGCGCCGAAAGTGAGCCTGGTCGATTACCTGGCGAAGATCGACGTCAAGCCCGATCAGATCAAATATGTCGGCATCAGCCATTACCACGCCGATCACACCGGCCAGGTGGCCTCCTTTCCGAAAGCGACGGTGCTGATCGGCAAAGCCGACTGGGACGCGATCTCCAGCCCGAAGCCGGGCCAAGGCGTGAACTTCAAGCCCTTCGAAAGCTGGATCAAAGGTGAGGGCAAGCTCGAAGCGCTCACGCTCGATAAGGATGTGTTCGAGGATGGCACCGTGATCATGCTGCGCACGCCCGGGCACACCCCGGGACATTCGAGCCTGCTGGTGAAGTTGCCGCAGATGGGCGCCGTCATCCTGAGCGGCGATGCGATCCACTTCCGCGAGAACGCCAGTTCGAGCGGCGTGCCGGCGTTCAACTATGATCGCGCCCAGACGGTGGCTTCGGTCGAGCGCCTCAAGGCCATCGCAGCGAATCTGAAGGCGACGATCATCATCCAGCACGACGCGCGCGACGTCGAAAAATTGCCGGTGTTCCCGGCTTTTGCGAAATAGCGCGGGCGCAGACGTTAAGTGCCGAAAGCAACCGAAAGCGCGCTTTTGGGGATTGTTGGCTGTAACTAGCTTTCAAAGCCCGGCGGCACGCCGAGCTTTGGGTGCGCCAGCGCCGCGACCTTGAACAGACTGCCCATGCCGGTGCGGCCCTGGCCGATGAGGCGCGTCAGCGCCGCGTCGATTTCACCGGCGACGCCGCGGCTGGCCTTGGCCTTCAAGGTCGCGGCGCGCGTCTCGATGCCGAGGCGGCGCAGGAACATTCCCTGTTCGATCGGACCATGGCCTTGCGCGCCCATGGCTTCGGCGGCGCGGATCAGCGGCTGGAAATCGACATGCGCGGTCAGGTCGACCGTGCCGGGCGCGATCAGAGGATCGGCATAAGCGTGCTGGCCGACCGCCTGCAAGGTGTCGCCGGCGGCGCTTAAGGCATGGCCATAATCGATGACCAGCGCGGCGCCGCCGCCTTTGACGACCCGCTTGCCGAGGTCGATCGCCGCGCCGTCGGCGCGCCATTCATAGATTGATTGCTCGGGCGCGCCGCGCACGGATGGCGGCAGTAGCCGGTCGAAGTGTGGAATTGTTTCGCTGTCAGCCGCGAAGAAAAACTTGCCGTCGTCACCGATACCAATCCGGCGTTCGTGCCAGCCATTGCCGCCCTTGATGGCTTGCTTGATCGGCAATGCATCGAAAAATTCGTTGGCCACAACAATCGCCGGTCCTTCGGGAACGTTGGCGAGTTCGGGGTGCCAGAACATCGGCATCGCCAGCGGCTCGAGCGTGCGTTCCTGAAGGTCCTCCAGCACCGGACTGATCTCGACCAGATGAATCGATACCGCCTCGCGAAAACCGGCCGCTACTTGCGCCGCGCGCATCGCGTCCTTCATCAAGGTGCCGCGGCCGGGGCCCAGTTCGATGATGTTGACCTGCGGTGGCGAACCCATCTGCTTCCACACCGTGGTCATCCACAGACCGATCAACTCGCCGAACATCTGGCTGACCTCGGGCGCGGTGATGAAATCGCCGCGGCGACCGAGCGGATCGCGCGTCATATAGTAGCCGTGCTCCGGGTCGGCGAGGCAAAGGGCCATATATTCATCGACCGGCATTGGCCCGGCGGCTTCGATACGCCGGCGGATTTCGGTTTCCAGCGGCGTTCGGGTGTCCATCATGGCGCCTGTTGAATGGGATGCTTCAAGGCATACCAAACAAAGCCGGCGCCGACAAAAAACAGCGGGATCGACAGCAATTGTCCCATGGTCGCGCCGCCCCACAGGAAGCCGAGCTGCGCATCGGGCTCGCGAAAGAATTCGCAGATGCTACGGGCGACCGCGTAGACCCAGGCGAAGGCGCCGATGATCAGGCCCGGCCGCTTCAAGGCGCCAAAGCGGACCAACACGGCGAGAACGGTGAAGAGGACAAGGCCTTCCAGCGCGGCTTCGTAAATCTGGCTCGGATGGCGCGGCGACGGCCCGCCATGCGGAAACACGATCGCCCAGGGGACATCGGTCGGCCGGCCCCATAATTCGCCGTTGATGAAGTTGGCGAGGCGGCCGAGGAAAATGCCGATCGGGCCGGCGGCGCAGGTGAGGTCGCCAAGCGACAGGATTGGGATACCGCGCGCCCGCGCGAACAGGACGACGGCGACAACGCAGCCGGTGAAGCCGCCGTGAAACGACATGCCGCCGTTCCACAACTGGAAGATCTCGAACGGGTGTTCGATGAAGTGCGGCAGATTGTAGAACAGCACATAGCCGGTGCGGCCGCCGAGGATGATGCCGAGCGTTACCCACAAAACGAAATCGTCGAAGTCGACCACCGACAAGGGCGCGGGTCCGCCCCAGCGCGCATCGTTGCGGATGACCGCGCGCGAATAGACCCAGCCGCCGAGAATGCCGCAGATGTAAGCGAGCGCGTACCAGCGGATGGCGAAGGGGCCGAGTTGCACCAGCACCGGATCGATATAGGGGAAGGGGATGACGAAAAGGGGCATTACGTTTTCCGGGAAGTCAGTGAAGCCGATAGGGGCGGCAGACTCAGTGGGCTCCCTCTCCCCTTGGGGGAGAGGGTTGGGGTGAGGGGGGCTAGATCCCTCGTTAGACCAAAACCCCTCACCCGCCGCGCTTCGCGCGTCGACCTCTCCCTATGGGAGAGGTGAAAGAGAGAGCAAGCGACAATTCTAAACATCAGTAGCACACCGGCCCTTGCGGCAGCATGACCGTGCCGCCATTGTTACCTGAACGATCCCCGGAGACGAAGCATGACCCAAACCAGCAACCGGATTTTCGATGAAATGGCGCGGCTGATGAACGACGCCGCCGGCGTGGCCCAGGGCGTACGGCGCGAGTTCGACACCCTGTTCCGCAGCCAGGCCGAGCGCATCTTGCGCGAACTGGACGTGGTGCCGCGCGAGGAATTCGACGCGGTCAAGGATATGGCCCGCTTGGCCCGCGAGGAAAATGAGGCGCTGAAGGCCCGGATCGAGGCGCTGGAGGGGAAGGCCGGCAAGGCTAGAAAGGGCTCAGAACCGTCGGCCGATTAAGGTTTCTGCTCGATCCGACCTTCCTTGCCCTTTTGGGGGTCCGAAGCTATAACCCCGGCCGATACGCAGCCCCCGGCACCCCTGGAGGCTTGCTGCGTTCGGGGCGGCCTTAAAAGCCGCCTTTTTCCATTGGGTTAGACAAGGATCTCGATATGGCTACCGTCCAAGAACTGAAAGCGGCGGTGCGTCCGAAAGGTGGCAAGGGGGCCTCCCGGGCAGCACGCATTTCCGGTCGTATTCCGGGAGTGATCTATGGCGACAACAAACCCCCTCTGATGGTCACGCTCGACCATGCCGAACTGCGCAAGCGTATTTACGCCGGGCGCTTCCTCACCACGCTTTTCCATGTCGATGTCGACGGCACCAAGCATCGCGTGATTCCGCGCGACTTCCAGCTCGACGCCATCAAGGACCTGCCGATGCACGTGGATTTCCTCCGCGTCGCCGAAGGCGCGACCATTCGCGTCAAGGTCGCGGTGCACGTCCTCAATGCGGACAGCTCGCCGGGCGTCAAGCGCGGCGGCGCGGTCAACATCGTGACCCACACCGTCAACGTCGAGTGCCCGGCTGAATCGATTCCGGAATCGATCGACGTCGATATCTCGGATGTGGACATCAACCACTCCAAGCATCTCAGCGACGTGAAACTGCCGAAGGGTGTGCGCGTTCTCGCCCAGGGCGACATCACGCTCGTCACCGTCGTGCCGCCGTCCGGCTACGCGGAAGAACTCAAGGCCGCCGCTGCTGCGACCGCCGCGGCCGCTGCCGCCGCTGCCGCCGCTGCTGCCGCGCCTGCCGCGCCGACCGGCGCGCCCGGTGCGACGCCTGCCCCGGCTGCTCCGGCTGCCGGCGCCGCGCCCGCCAAGAAGTAACGTCCGGCGTCTTTCGCCAAACGTTCTTCGATGCAAGCGTGAACCTGAAAATGCCCGTCCCGGAATTTTTCCGGGGCGGGTTTTTCTCAAAAATAGTCACGAGGCGGCAACGCCGGTTTAAATCATGCTGCTTTTCGTCGGCCTCGGTAACCCAGGTCCGCGCTACGTCGGCAACCGCCACAATATCGGTTTCATGGCGGTGCAGGCGATCGCGCGTAGCCACAACATCGCGCCGTGGCGCAAACGCTTTCAGGGCGTCTCGGTGGAAGGCACGGTCGGGGGCGATCGGGTGATGCTGCTGCTGCCGGGCACGTTCATGAACGAGTCCGGACGCGCCGTGGCCGAGGCGCTGAGTTTCTACAAGCTCGGCGTCGGCGACATCGTTGTGTTTCACGACGAGCTTGAGTTGCCGGCGGGCAAAGTGCGGGTCAAGACCGGCGGCGGCAATGCCGGCCATAACGGCCTGCGCTCGATCTCGGCGCATGTCGGCAACGATTACCGCCGCGTCCGGCTCGGCATCGGCCATCCCGGCGACAAGAAGCTGGTCGAGAACTACGTGTTGCAGGATTTCGCCAAGAGCGAGTGGCCCTGGGTCGAGACATTGTGCGACGTGATCGCCGACAATGCCGGACTGTTGACCGCGGGCAAAGATTCGACGTTTCAGAACAAGATTCATCTGAGCATGGACGCCAAAGGGTTCGGCGGCGACGCGGCAGACGACAAGTAAGGACAAGGCGCCATGGGTTTCAAATGCGGTATCGTCGGCCTGCCGAACGTCGGCAAATCGACTTTGTTCAATGCGCTGACGCAGACCGCGCAGGCGCAGGCCGCCAATTATCCGTTCTGCACCATCGAGCCGAATGTCGGCGAGATCGCGGTGCCGGATCCGCGGCTCGAAAAGCTGTGCGCCATTGCCAGCTCCAAGCAGATCATCCCGACCCGCATCACCTTCGTCGATATCGCCGGCCTGGTGCGCGGCGCGTCGAAAGGCGAGGGCCTCGGCAATCAGTTCCTTGCCACCATCCGCGAGGTCGATGCCATCGTCCATGTCGTGCGCTGCTTCATCGACACCGACGTCACCCATGTCGAAGGCAAGATCGATCCGATCGCCGACATCGAGATCATCGAGACCGAACTGATGCTGGCCGATCTCGACTCTTTGGAAAAGCGCGTCGATAATCTCGAGAAGAAAGCCAAGGGCTCCGGCGAGGACGCCAAGCTCGCCAAGGAAATGCTCGATCTGGTCAAGCGGTCTCTGGCGCTGCTGCAGGACGGCAAGCCGGCGCGCCTGGTCGAGCGCAAGCCCGACGAGGAAAAACTTTTCCACTCGCTCGGCCTTCTGACTTCGGCGCCGGTGCTCTACGCCTGCAATGTCGAGGAAGCCTCCGCCGCAACCGGCAATGATTTCTCGCGGCTGGTCGAAGCGCGCGCCAAGCAAGAGGGCGCCGTCGCCGTCGTCATCTCGGCCAAGATCGAATCCGAAATCGCCGCACTGCCGCAGGCCGAGCGTGCCGATTATCTGGAAGCCGTCGGCTTGAAGGAAACCGGCCTCGACCGTCTGGTACAGGCCGGCTACGCGCTGCTGCATCTGGTGACTTATTTCACCGTCGGCCCGCAGGAGACGCGCGCCTGGACCATCACCGCCGGCACCAAGGCGCCACAGGCCGCCGGCGTCATCCACACCGATTTCGAGAAAGGCTTCATCCGCTCGGAAACCATCGGCTATGACGATTACATCCGTTACGAGGGCGAAGTCGGCGCCAAGGAACACGGCAAGATGCGCCTCGAAGGCAAGGAATATGTGGTCGCCGACGGCGACGTGCTGCATTTCCGCTTTGCCAACTAAATTCGCGCATCGGCCCTGCGCGGATCGACCATGACGGGCATGTGACAAGCCTCGCCGCACGCGGTAAAAGCGTCGCCGTGCCGCAAAAGAAACTCCATTGGGAAGACTTCGAGCCGGGCGCGGTCTCCATTTACGGGCCGCGGCTGGTGACGCGCGAGGAAATCGTCGCCTTCGCCGCTGAGTTCGACCCGCAGCCGATGCATCTCGACGAGGCGGCCGGCAGCACCACGCTGCTGGGCGGACTGGCAGCTTCGGGCTGGCATTCCTGCGGCCTGATGATGCGCCTGATCGCCGATGGCTTCATCCTGAACTCCGCGTCGATGGGCGCGCCCGGCGTCGACGAAGTGAACTGGCACAGGCCATTGCGGCCCGGCACCCGCATCCGGGCGCGGGCGACGGTGCTGGAGACGCGCGCGTCCAACAGCAAGCCCACGGTCGGGCTGATCAAATTCAAGTTTGAAATGATCGACGAGGCCGATGCTGTCATCATGACGCAGGTCAATACGTTGATGATGGGCCGCCGCGCGCCGGGCGGGGCGTCATGAAATATTTCGACGACATCCGGATCGGCGACGTGGTCATGACCGGCCGGCACAGCTTCACCGCCGAGGAAATCAAATCCTTCGCCACGCGCTTCGACCCGCAGCCGTTTCACGTTGACGAAGAAGCCGCGGCGCGCTCGCATTTCGGCGCGTTGTGCGCCTCCGGCTGGCACACCGCGTCGGCCTGGATGCGGCTGATGGTCGACTATCGCCGTGCCGAAAGCGACGCCGCCCGCGCGCGCGGCGAAACGGTTGCCGGCAATGCGCCGGCGGTGGGCCTGCGCGATCTCAAATGGCTCAAGCCGGTCTATGCCGGCGATGTCATCGACTACAAAAGCGAAGTGACCGAGGTGCGGCCATCCGGAAGCCGGCCCGGCTTCGGATTGGTGGTCATTCTGACGACTGGCACCAATCAAAATGCCGCGCCGGTTATCTCATTCATCAGTACGGCTTTCGTTGAACGCCGGCGGGAGAAGCCATGACCGCCGTCACCGCTGCCGGCGCCACCAAGGCCGAAGAACGTCACGCCTTGGGCGTGGCGTGCGGCGCGCATGTGCTGCATGACGGCTACACCGATTTGGTCTATCTGATGCTGCCGATCTGGCAGGCCGAATTCGGACTTGGCTATGCGGCGCTCGGTCTGATGCGTACGGTCTTTTCCGGCACGCTGGCCGGCTTTCAAATTCCCTCCGGCTTTCTCGCCGATCGATATGGGGCGCCGCTCGTCCTCGCGCTCGGCACTGCGCTGGCCGGATTGGGATATTGCCTGGCGGGCTTGAGTCAGGGCGTCATGCTGCTTGTCGCATCGCTGTTTGTCGGCGGCCTCGGCGCCAGTACGCAACACCCGATTGGTTCCTCGCTGGTGACTCGGATTTTCGCCGGACCGCGCTCGATGAAGGCATTCGGCACCTACAATTTCGCCGGCGATATCGGCAAGATGACGGTGCCGGCGATGGCTTCGTTGATGTTTGTCGTGCTGCCCTGGCGCCAAGCCGTCGCGATGTTGGGGGGGCTCGGTTTGCTCGCGGGCATTGCGATCTACATTCTCATGCCGCGTGTTCAAGCAACCAGCGCGGAGACGCGCAAGAGCGAACAGAACGGCCGCGCGGCAGGTCGCCATCGCGCCTATGGGTTTCCGTTGCTATTGTCGATCGGCATCATCGACAGCACGTCCCGCATGGCCTTTCTCACTTTCCTGCCTTTTGTGCTGACGGCCAAGGGCGCCGGTCTTCCGACCGTCGGTCTCGCGCTCACTTTGGTGTTTGCCGGCGGCGCGGTCGGTAAATTGGTTTGCGGATTTATCGGTGCGCGCGTCGGTGTCGTCACGACCGTGTGGCTCACCGAAATCGTGACCGCGATCGGCATTGTCGCGCTGCTGCCATTGCCGCTCGAAGCCGCGCTCCTGCTATTGCCGATCGTCGGCATCGCGCTCAATGGCACGTCGTCGGTGGTCTATGGATCGGTGCCGGATCTGGTCGAGCCGCCCAAGCGTCAGCGAGCCTTCAGCATCTTATATACCGGAACCATCGGCGCCGGTGCGATCTCGCCGGCGCTGTTTGGCTTGCTCGGCGACTCGGTCGGCGTGTCGACCGCGTTGATTGTTGTGGCGGCTGTCGTGCTGATCACACTGCCGCTCACGCTGGCGTTGCGGCCGGCGCTCATCAGCGCGTCTTGACCTTGGCCTTGACCTGCCTGACCAACGCGGCCGGCAATACATCGAGATAGGGCCCGAGCAGGAAGGCTTCGCCGGAACCGTCGCCATACATTCGGTTATGCGCGTCGATCATCGCCCGCACCGGCCGTGCGCAGGCCGAAATTGAATCGATGATCAGGTCGTTGATATCGGCGGTACGGCTGGCTTCGTTGTTGTAGCGGCGATCGGCCGACACGTTGCGCACGATGCAGTCGGTGGCGCGCAGAACCAAAGGCAGCAGTTTGGATTCCCTCTGGTGCAATGACATTTGCGACCAGTCCGGCGGGCTGGCCGGCATCGGCGTCTGGACATCCAGCGAGACACTCAACACAAGCGACAACCCCATCAGGGATGTGACGATCATTGTGGGACCCGCGAATCAGAGACACCTCTTTGGTAACGCAGCCCCTCTCGCCCCGCAGTAAATAGTTTGGGTGCACGTATGAAATGCACCGCTAACCGGATTGCCCGCAGGCGGCGAGCGTCACTTGGCAAGGGGCCCGGCGTCGGCGGGGGAGCGCCGCCGCAGGCTCCGGTTGATTATTTTCTTTGCACCCGCGTTCCGTCGATGCCTGGATGGGCGGTGCGTGCCGGCAAAGCCGTGCCGTCCGGTATTTTTGACTGGCGCGATGGTTTACCTTTCGCCGCCGGGATGCTTTGCGCCGCTCCACTAGCGCTGGATTTTCCGGCTTTAAAGGGCCATATTAGGCCCTGAGGAGTTTCTTCTGATGTCGATGATCAACTACCGGGCCCCGTCCGAACTATTTCCGAGCCGCAGCCGCAAGTCCCGCCGTCCCATCGGCTACAAGCGTTTTCCGACCGCGGCGGAAGCAATCCGCTTTGCCATCGAGGAATTGCCGCCGGAATTGCTGCTTGGCGCCTACCTGGAAGTTGAGGAAAAACGCTTCGACGGTAACGGAATCCGCCAGCTTTATGACAGCGCCGACTATCCGCTGCCGCGCAAAGCGGTGAAGCCGGACAAGGCTGTCGCAGCCAACTAATCCCCGTTTTCCCGATATTTACGTGATTGGCGACACAGTCTGGAAACTGTGGAACCGCCATGCTTTGGCCGCGTTTACCCGTTGATAAGGACGCCTCCGCTAGAGCGGATTTTCACGCAACACGACTTAATTTGTCTGGACCCCGACGATGGCCGATAGAAATGCGCTTGGAATGATCGGCTTGTTGTTTGGCGCGACCACATTGTTCGTCATGATGATGGGCGCCGTTGTCGTCGCGGATCACTTGTCCGGCAAATTGCATCTCGAGGACGGCCTCGCCGTGGCGCAGCCGGTGTCGGAGCGCTGAGCGCTCGATTGCTTGGTTTTTCCTTCCCGGCGCCAAAACTTTTCCCTTGGCGTTAAAACATTTTCCCGAATTTACGCAACCTCTGCGCTTCCCGGCCGTTGTCATTCAACAATAGTCCGTGGAGGCTCCCGTGAAATTATCAAATCGTCACTTCCTGCCGGCTGCGGCCTTAGCCGCGGGCGTGATCTTTGCCGCGCCATTGACGTTCGGTCTCGCGCAAGCGGCCGAAGGCGCAAAGAGCGCCAGCGATACGACCGCCGGCGGTGAAAATATCCCGACGACCGAGCAAGCCCGCGCGGCGAAGCTCATGCCGGACGACCCGAACCCGGTGCCCGGACAGCCACTCGTTGCGGCGACGACGGGCGGCGCAGGCGACAAGGCGACGACGTCCTCGGGCGATGGCGATCCGACGGCGAAGACCGGCGGCCAGGCGGCGGTTGGCGGCCCGATGACACCCGGCGCGTCCGCTGGCGGCGCGAACTCCTCCAGCCCGGGCGGTTCCTCGGCTTCCTCCGGTCAGAGCAGCGCATCGGCGGAAACGACGGGCGCGCGTCCGGCCGGCACACCGTCGGACACCCGGCCCGGTCCGATCGGCGCCACCGGGCAGACCATGCCGTCGAAATTTTCGGAACGGAATGACATTCTCGACCGCGTGCCGATCATGGCCATGCCCATGGCGCTGACGGAAGCGCAGCGCCAGCGGATCTATCAGTCGGTCATGGCCGACACGTCACAGCAGCCGAAGGCCGACGCTCAAGCATTGGCGCCGGCGACAATTCTGTCCACCGAACAGGCGCTCAACGAGACGCAGGCCTTGCCGGATAGCCTCGGCGACATCGATCTGCTCAAGGGGCTGCGTTACATCAAGGCCAAGGACAAAGTACTGTTGGTCTGGCCGGCGACGCGCATCGTGGTTGACGCGATCACCCTGTAGTCTGCAGAAAGAGCGAAGAGTCTGACGCCATCGCCTTACAAACCGGCGATGGCGTTTCGCGTTTTGTTTGCTCAGCCGGCGGAGCGTTGCGCCGGATTGGCCTTTGTCGGCTGTCTGGGCGGCTCGCCTTTCCATTGCGTCAGGCTGTCGGCGATCACTGTCATTGCTGTCATCGCTGCGTGGCTCAGGCTTGCGTAACCGGCGACTTCGCGGCTGACCCGGTCGCCTTCGTTGCGCAACATGTCGCGCACGCTTTGCAGTTCGAGAATGACGCGGTCGATTTCCTCCATCGAGGCGCCCGAAACGCGCCGGATCAGCGTATTGAGATTGTCGGCCACTGGATCGCCGGCAGTATCGACCTCGGCCCGCGGCCGGCGCAGCGCGGTGACGTCGCGCCGGACAAATTCGCGGATCTCGCCTTCAACGGCATTGGCTGCGGCCAGGCCGATGTCGCCGAGCTTTTCCGGCGCGATGCGTTCGCCGGGAAAATGCTCCGGCGCCGCTCTGTCCGCCGCGCGTCGGTCGGGAGCGTATTTTTCCGGGCCGAATTTATCGGCGACGGATTTATCCGGGACAATTCTATCCGCTCCAAACCGATCGGGTCTGATGGCCGTCATGGTCAACTCCTGCACAGGCGCAAAGTCGATTGCGCTGACGCCCCCCGGCGGCAACGATTGCCGCATGCGAGTAGGGCGATGGTGGGGCCGACACAGGGCCGGGGCAGGGCAGCTTCGCGGCGGGATTTTTGGCGCGCCTAGGCGCGCGGATCACCAGGTCAACTTGAAACGGGCCGTGACGCTCTTGTTTTCGTTGACGCGGCCGACATCGGTCACCGCGGTGGTGACGCCGAGGGGGCCGTATATTTTCTGCTCGGCACTGAGCGTGTTGTGCGTGACCGGATCGGTGCTGGTCGAGCTCAGACCGGCGCCGAGTGTCGTGCCGGTCGGCAGGATGTTGAATTTGGCGAGATTTTCATTGCCCCACACCCGTGGCACCGGCGCGGCGGGGTCGCTTGGCGGCGCGATGCGCAGCGGAATATCGGAGGCTGTCGGTTGCGGTTGACCCAAGGATTCGGTCACTGAATAGCGGCTCTGCACGCTGACGGAGAATTTGTCGCCGACCGGCAGCGATCGCTTGAACGTGGTGCCGATGCGGCCCTGCTCGTTATTCGGATCGACGCGCGCGTCGATGCTGGCGAAATTCGGCAGGCCGACCGAGGCCCAGGCGGCGCCGCCCGCGTTACGGGTCGCGCGCAGGGGATTCCTCGGATCGTAACCGTAAGGTGTATCGGCGGCATAGCCGAGATCGGCGCCGACATTGGCGTCCCATTCGCTGGCCAGCGGCTTCTTGACGACAACGGTGCCGGAGCCGTCCGGTCGGTCGGTGCGCGACAAATCGAGACCTTTGCCGGCGGCCAGCGCCGGCAGGCGTAGCGGTCGCGCCGGCATATTCAAATAGCTCGCGGGATCGACCGCGAGCGCCTTGTCGATAATGGCATTGTCCTCGGCCGTCGGGGCCGGCGTCTGCCCATCGTCGGCGATTGCCGGGCGCAAATCCGGGTCAGAACTGCTTGGGTCGGGAGAAACGATTGCAGATTCAGGCGCATCCTGCGCCGCTGCGGCGACCGGCAGCGCAGTGCAAAACCCGATAAAGGCGATAGCGATACGCCTCTCTCTTAACCCGATCGGCATTCCATGACCCCACCGTTCACCGGGAGGCTTGTCCCATGGAACTTGGGCGAAGGTGTGGAGCGGCAAGGGCAGGAAATGAACCGTCAATCGCGACGCGCGTTGTCCCGCCGGCTGGACCGATGGAGGACAACATGGCCGTCTTATTGCCTATTCTGGTGGCAACCTCGCATCTTCTGCTGGCGGCCGATCGCGTGCCGCAACTGGATGTAACGCCGAGCTGCCGCGCGGCGGAAGTTGCCGCGGTGATGCCCAACCGCAATGAAGAAACTTGCGCACGCTCGGAGAAAGAGGCGCGCGCCAAACTCGAACAGGAATGGAACCAGTTCACCGCGCAGCAGCAAGGCCACTGCGTCAGGCTATCGGCGCTTGGCCGAGTTATATCGAATTGCTGACTTGTCTTGAGCTGGACAGCGCGGCGAAGAAACTGCCCGACGAACGCCAGATGGGCGCGCGCATCGAGCAGTAGGCCGTCGCTATTTCTTGCCGGCCGAGCCGGCGGACTGCGAGGCTTTGTAGGCCGACACTTGCTTCGGCTTGTCCTTGTCGGCCTTCGGCTTTTTCTTTTCCTTCGGCACGCGCATCTGACCCTTTGCCATGACGAACCCCTAATCTTGGCTGGCGCATGATGTCAGCCGAATACGGCCGAGAATCATGGCGGTTGTGAACGGGCGAATGGTGGTACGGCGGGAAGCCTTCGGCAAGAGGGGGGCACCGGTCCGCCGGGTCGCCATGCACAGGCGCAATCTTTGCCGGCGCGCGCATGGAACTTTCCGGTTCCATCGGCCGTTGTTTGCGTGCCCGCCTCCGAATGATCGCCTGGATTCACCAGGGTGGCCGGTGGCCGGCACAGGGAGCTGGGACATGCGCTTTTGGATTATGGGTGCGGCGGCCATCGGGCTGCTGGCGGTCGGCACGGGATCTTTGAATTCGGCGCGGGCTGCCAACGCAGGGGCGACATCGGACGGCATGCGGCCGCCGATTATGCTGGCGCAGGCCGAGACGAAGAAGCCGGAGACGACCACGCAGAAGGTCAAGCGCGAGGTCAAGGAAGAAACGGCCGAGGTGAAGAAGAAAGTCAAACGCGCCTGGAAAAGAATAGCCGGCTATAAATTCGATGTGGCCTGTCCGGCGTTGCTGCCGCTGAGCCATTCGACCTGCACCGAGACCGGCAAAAATCGCGCCGACGCGCAGGCAAAATGCCAGGCACAGTCGCCTTTATGCAGCGTGACGTCGGCCAAATAACCGGTGGACCGGATTTAGCAGTTGAAACGACAGGGGGGCCTGAACCGAAGGGTTCGGGCCCTCGGCGCTGCGTCAGGACTTAGGCGCCTGCGCCGTCTTCAATTTTTCATCAATACATTTGTTGACGACGTCGGCGCGCTTGTCGAGATCGCCGCCGGGCTGGCCCTTCTCGGTTTTCATCCAGCATTCCATGGCGGCGCGCGAATGCGTCATTGGCGGCTCCGCCGCCTTGGCCGGTTCGGCCTTCTTGTCATTTGAAGACATCAGATCCGATAGCGGATCGGTCGAACTGCCGTCGGTCTGGCAGCCGGTCAGTAAAGCCAAAGCTCCCGCCAGGACGACCAACATGCTGGCCTTGCGGCGCATCGCGGCAGGTCCATGTGATGGGGCTGTGGGCGAGAATAGGGACTGTCGCATTGTCGTGTATCCAGACTGTTCACTGTCCGCCAGTTTGATTCGAGCGGCGCGCCAGTGTCGCTGAAATTGCCCCGTCCCGGCAACTCCCTGTCCAAGCATGTCTTAACCCCATTCTAACCGGGCCTGGCGTTTCATTGCTGCCATGCGCCGCCCGCTACCGGACCTGACGATCACGCTCGCGCGCAGCTTTATTGCTGTCGCGGCGGCGATCTATCTGTTCGATCTCTGGCAGCAAACCCGTGACCATCTGACCAATGGCGCGCTGCGGCCGTTCGGCGACGATTTCATCAATTACTGGTCGGGCGCCTATCTTGCCTGGCACGGCCACGCCGCCGAGATCTACGATCCGGTCGCGTTCCATCTTTTCCAGGAAAGCGTCGCCGGCGCGCCGATCCAGGGCTATCATTACAGCTATCCGCCGGTGCTTTTGCTGCTGACCGCGCCGCTGGCGTTCGTGCCCTACGTGCCGGGCCTGGCGCTGTGGCTTGCCGGCGGCTGGTATGCCTTCTATCGCGCCGTGCGGCTGGCCCTGCCGGGGCGCGGCGCGTTGCTGCTGGCGCTGAGCGCACCGGCCGTTTTCATCAACGCGGTCGGCGGGCAAAACGGCACCTGGACCGCGGCCCTGTTCGGCTTTGGCCTCGGCCTGATTGAAAAACGGCCGGCGCTGGCGGGCGGCTTGCTCGGCCTGCTGATCTACAAACCGCAATTCGGCCTGCTGGTGCCGGTCGCTTTGCTGGCCGGCCGGCATTGGCGCGCTTTTTTGTTTGCCGGAATTTCGGCCGGTGCGCTGCTGGCGATCAGCGTGATTTGGCTGGGTCCGGCGCTCTGGACCGACTATCTGCGCAATCTCGCTGTGCTGCGGCAGATCGTTCTCGAGGACGGCACCGGCGTCTGGCACCGCTTCGTCTCGGTGTTTGTTGCCGCGCGCAGATTAGGCGCGCCGATCGATGCTGCTTACGCGATCCAGGCGCTCACCGGTGCCCTCGCCCTGATCGCTGTCGCGCTGGTGTGGTGGCGCAAGGACGCACCGTTGGGCGTGAAGAACGCGGTCCTGCTCAGCGGCACCTGCCTGGCGACGCCTTATTTGCAGGACTACGATCTGGTCTTCGGCGCGCTGATCGTGATCTGGCTGTGGCGGGAACCGGCCGCGGGATTCGAGCGCACCTTGCCGGTCGCCGCCGCATTGTTGCTCATCCTGCCGCTGCTGGCGGCGGCAACAGCCAATATAACCGGTTTATGTCTCGGCCCCCTGTTTATCGCGCCAATATTTTTCCTCGCCGCGCGGATCGGTATGCAGAAGAATCTGCACCGCACCATGTGACTTTTGCCCCCGGCCTGTTCTAGATTGCCGCCTCGTTGCACCGGGGGCCGCTATGCCGAATTACACGTGGGATCATGTCCATCTGCGGACGCCGGACCCGGAAGCGACCGCGCAGTGGTTCGAGCGCATGCTGGGCGCCCAAGTGATCCGCAGCACCCAGCAGGGAACGCCGCGCATCGATCTCAAGCTCGGTGGCGCCAGTATTTTTCTGGCCCCGGTCAAGCCGGGCGATGGCGTCAATGCGCCGCCGGTAACGCCTTATCAGGGCCTCGATCATTTCGGACTGACGGTGTCCGGCATCGACGCGGTGGCGGCCGATCTCAGGGCCAAGGGAGTCGAGTTCACCATGGAACCGACCGTGCCGAGGCCGGGCATAAAAATCTGTTTCCTGCGCGGTCCGCAGGGAATCTCGATTGAGCTGCTCGACCGCGATCCGAAATATAGCTGATCGCGAAATCGTCATCGTTGTTTGCTATCGCCGCCGCTTAAATCCGCCCGCAGGGGCCTTTAGTTGAGAGGGCAGTCGAATGCGGGTTTGGGGAATGGCGACCGGCGCGGCCGTGGTGTTTCTGTCGCAAACCGTGGTGCCGATCGCGGTTCCGGCCGCCGCCGCCGATGCGCGCCTTGAGCGCAGTCTGCGCATGCTGGCGCCGGCAGAGCGGCTCGAGCAATTGTGCGACTACACCGCGATGAGCAGCATTCGCAAGGATGCTGGAAATTTCCGCCCCGAGCGCGCGATCGCCAATGCCGGCGCCGACGTCAAGGTGAAGAACGATACGATCGTGGCGAGTGCCGGCGCGTTTCGCAGCCGCGGCAAATGGTACGGCATGGCCTACACCTGTTCGGCGACGCCGGATCATATGCAGGTGCTGTCGTTCCAGTACACGATCGGCGGCGAAATCCCCGAAGCGAAATGGGCCACCTACGGCCTGTTTGACTGACAGTCTTCAAGACCGCGGCGGCGCGGCCTCAGCCCGCATCAGCGCCGCCACCGCCCCGACAATAACCGGTACCGCGAGGCACCAGAATCCAGCCAGCCAATAGAGCAAGGCCGCGCCCGCGCAACCGGCGGCGAAATAAAGAATGCTGAACGCCAGCCTGTCGAAGCGCGTGCGGATCGCTGCCGCGTTTTCCGGATCGGCGCCGCTCAGCAGATCGACGGCGTCGATCGTGGCCTGCGTGGTCGAGCCGGTCATCAAGGTGGTCGGCGGCAGGTTAGCCAGATGCACGCGTTGCACCGCGTTCTGCAACGCCATGGCGGCGATGCCGGCAAAGCCGGTGAGCAAGGCCGCCGGACTATCGGCGTCCTCGAACGGACCGAAGGCCACGGCAAGCACAAAGAAGGCGGCCAGCAGGGTGACCTCGGCGGACAGCAGAATGCGCAGCACCGGTTTTCCGCGTTTGCGCAAGGCGGCGCCGGCCAGGCGCGCCAGCGCGATGACAACGATGAAGACTGGCAACGCCAATATTTTGCTGATGATGCCGTGACTGCCGAGCACCAACGCCGCGCCCAGCGTCACGAAATTGCCGGTGACATGCGCGGTGAACAGGCCGTGCAATCCGAGGAAGCCCGCGGTGTCGACGAAGCCGCCATTGAACGACAACAGACCGGCTGTGAGCGCGGGGCCGACAAATTTTCTCATTGTCTGATGCTCACATTGTCGCTTAACGCTTGCATTGATCCACCGGCCAATCGATCACGCCGGCCGAAAACAAAGCCCACCACATGATCGCCGGCTGCAACGCCAGCCGCAGGACGTGATACCACCAGCTCGAGGGCAGACCGGCGATATCGACGCCGGCGAAGGCATGCTTGAAATTGGCCGGCCACACGCACAACGCATAAAGCGCCAGCGCGATGCCGGCATGCCAGCGCAAGGGCCGTGTCACCAAAGCGATCGCGCCGGCGCATTCGCATAAACCGGTGACGGCAATCAGCCATGGCGCGAACGGCACCCAGTCCGGCGTGATCGCCAGAAGCGGGGCCGGCGCCGTGAGGTGAAAATAACCGGCGACGGCGAAGAATGCCGCCATCAACCAGCGCATGACGCCGCGGATGACGGCGCAGCAGTTCGGATAGGCCGTAATGCTAACCCTTGTCCTTGACCGAGGTGTCGGGGCGATCGCTGCCGCGCGCGGTCTCGGTGTGCCAGCGGCCTTTTTCATCCTCGAACAGGATTTCCTCGGTGTGCCCGGGAACCCGCTGCTCGGCGGCGGCGCGCTGCGCCGCTTTCAGCGCCGCCGCGTGCGACGGAAACGGTTCGGAGAAAACGCCGTCGACCTTGTAGGCCCAGCCGCCATCGTGCTCGACAATTTCATACGTGACCTTGGACATCGGTTGCCTCTCGGATTGATCTGAAATCTCAAGGTGTCAACGTAGCGGGCCATGGGTTGGTTGCACAGGCCCAATCGGCCGGTATCCGGACACGGAGCCGGCGGGAACGCTACAGGCCGCGCTCGCGCTTCATGCGGTCGATGAATTCGGTGACGTCGGGCGGCAGCTTGCGCAGGCCTTCCTGACCTGCCGCCGACAAAATCGGCCGCAGTTTGGAGCCGGTGAGAAACGCCGGCTCGCGTCCCGGCGGAATGATGCGCTCGAACACCATGACCATGACAACCGCGAGCAGCAGGACGCGGATGGCGCCGAGAAAGGCGCCGGCGGCGCGATCGGGCGCGCTGATTTGCGCGCCGGACACCTCGCTGATCGCGTGCCGCATCAATGCACCCAGAACGAAACCGATCACCAGGAACACGACGAAGAACGCCAGCGACGATTGCGCCGGCGGCAATTTCAAACGCTCGTTCAGGACCGGCGTCACGTAGGGCATCATGGCAACCGCCACCGGCGCGGCGATGACATAGCCGAAGATGGTGGCAAGCGCGCGCAGCAGGCCGGAGCGATAGCCGGAAATAATGGCGACCGCGAGACACAGATAGACCGCGCCGTCGAACAGATTGACCGGCAGGTCGGCATTGAGCAGCGCGTTCATTGGCAAATCCCGGTTTGGTTATCGCGAGAGTAGGCACTTTGTCCGGATTCGGCTACGCTTTGGCACGACAGCACTCGGGAGAGACAGCCATGGCCTTCAGCGTCACCAGCACCGGTTTCAAGGACGGCGATTATCTCGGCCGCGATTTTATCCTGTCGGCGGATTTCGGTTTCGGCTGCGCCGGCGGCAACACCTCGCCGCATCTGGCATGGTCGGGCGCGCCGGCCGGCACCAAGAGTTTCGCCGTCACCTGCTACGACCCCGACGCGCCGACCGGCTCTGGGTTCTGGCATTGGCTGGTCGTGAATATTCCTGCCGACGTGACCGAGTTGAAACAGGGGGCCGGCAGCGCCGGCGGCGCGCTGCCCAAAGGCGCGCTGATGACCCGCACCGATTTCGGCAAGCCCGGCTATGGCGGACCGTGTCCGCCGGAAGGCGATCACCCGCACCGCTATCTGTTCACGGTGTTCGCGGTGAGCGACGTGCTCGGCGTCGGCGCCGATACCTCGGCCGCCGTGGTCGGCTTCAACCTGCATTTCAAAACCCTGGCCAAAGCCGCGATCATGGGCCTGTTCAAGCGGTAATCGGACCGGCCGCGTTTTGCTGCAAACTATGGAACTTTTCCGGGCGCGGCGTATTGTTCCAATGCGATTCCACCCGCGGCCCCCGGCACCGTCTGAACCCTCGGGCGGATGCCGCGCTGCTTGCTGGCCGCGCCCGTAACACGGCAGGCCGGCTGCCAGGAGATTTTCCATGCGTCTTTCCAAAGGCTTACGTGCCGGCCTCGTTGCGCTCACCGCTCTCGTCGGGATCAGCGCGTCCACCGCGGCGATGGCCGATAGCGGCAAAATCCACATTCGTATCGTCAAGGCGGGCTTCGTCATCGGCGGCTCGGGCGGCAGCGGCACGCTGACCTTCCACGGCCGGCAGTATCCGCTGTCGATCGGCGGCCTCAGCTACGGCTTCACCTTCGGCGCCTCGGAAACAAACTTTTACGGCACCGTGAGCAACATCCGCCGTCCGTCCGACGTGGCCGGTGTTTATGGCCAGGCCGGCGCCGGCGCGGCTGTCGGCCGCGGTGGTGCGCAGGCCGTGGTGCTGACCAACCAGAACGGCGCGGTTCTGGCGCTGTCGGGCCGTCAGGCCGGCCTGATCGTCAGCGCCGACCTCAGCGGTCTCGCGCTGTCGATGCGCTAGAGCCTTTCCGGCTTTGATAAAATCAAAGCCGGGCTCTAGCTTCTTGCTTTGACGCGTTTTCTTCACGCGAACCGGTACCCACTTCGCTCGAAAACGCTTTGATCCGAAGGTCGGCGTCACGGCGACGCCGATACTTTCAATATCTCGATCAACTTGCGGTCGCGCCATTTCTGTAAATCGGAAATGGTGCGGCCGTTTGCTTCTTGCGCGACGCCATCGACGATGAGCTGCGAAACGTCGGCGATCTTCGGATTGCCGAGATCGTCGATCCAGCTTTGCACCGCCGGGCCGATATGCGCCATGAAATGCGCCATGCCGCCGTCGCCGCCGGCGAGATGAAACGTCAGATGCGGGCCCATCAGCGCCCAGCGCAGGCCGGGGCCATAGGCAATCGCCGCGTCGGCATCGGCGACCGACACCACACCATCGGCGACCAGCGACACAGCCTCGCGCCATAACGCCGCCTGCAGCCGGTTGGCGACATGGCCGCGCACTTCCTTCTTGATATGGATCGGATGTTTTCCCAGCGCGCGATAGAAGTCCATCGCTGCGGCGATTGATTGCGGCGATGTCTTGTCGCCGCCGACAATTTCGACCAGCGGAATGAGATGCGGGGGGTTGAACGGATGGCCGATGACGCAGCGCTCCGGATATTTGCATTTGACCGTGACGCGCGAGATCAACAGGCCCGACGAACTCGAGGCGATCACCACATCCTTCGGACAGGCCGCGTCGATCGCCGCCAGCAGTTCGATTTTCAGATCCTCGCGCTCCGGCCCGCTTTCCTGCACGAAGGACACGCCCTTGCAGGCTTCCGCCGGCGTGGCGTGAAACGAAAAGCGCGTGGGCGCGGCACCCGGTACGACGAGATCAAGCGCCTGCAAGGCCGGCCAGGCATTGTCGATGAAGCGGCGCGCGAAGGCTTCGCCGTTCGGCGACGGATCGCTGGCCTGCACATCGTTGCCGCGCGCGAGAAACAGGGCGGCCCAGCTGGCGCCGATGGTGCCGGCGCCGATGACGGCGATGCGTTGCGGCGTGGTTGGTTGTGACATTGCGAGGCTCATTCGGTGTGAGGGCGGAAATCCGGGTGGCGGATGGTAGGGGGTTTTTAGGATGGCGAGGAGCGCTTCTTCTTACCCTCCCCTGGAGGGGGAGGGTCGGCTGCTCGAGCGGAAGCGAGTGCAGCCGGGGTGGGGTGACTTCCTTGCGCGTGGCTTTCACTCCACCCCGAACGCTTTCACTGTCGTTCAAGCGTTCGACCCTCCCCCTCCAGGGGAGGGTAAGGAAGACATCCAGACGTGACTCATCGCCCGTATTGTTTATCGGCCCCGGGCAGGCCGTCGCTTGATCTCGCATTCTCGTTGCGTCCTCGAAAGAACAAG
>CAIMEA010000018.1 GCA_903839845.1 uncultured Hyphomicrobiales bacterium | reverse complement strand
TCGATCTCACCGGCGTGACGCCGGCCGAAGTGATGGATGCTCAGCGCGCGATCGAGACGCTCGGCGCGGAGCTTGCCGCGGAGAATGCAACGGCCGAGGACATTGCGCGTCTGCGCGCGCTTTTGGTTGATGCGCAAGGCGCCATGCACGACCTCGATCATTTCACCAAGCTGTCGCGCGATTTCCATCTCGCGGTGGCGGAAGCCTCGCACAACCGCGTCATCGTCGTGCAATTGCTGTCGCTCGAACATGTGTCATGGCCGCGCCGCAACATCACCGCGACGCGCAAGCTCGCCGCGCACATTCTCGAAATTCATTCAAAGCTCGCCGACCTGATCGAACTGCGCGATGCCGCCGGCGCCCGCGCGCTGATGGACGACCACGTCAAGATGATCCGCGCCCGAAGGGTCGCGGAGCACGGCCACTCACACGATGCCGACGAACGCTGCTGCTGAACAATAATCACCAGGGAGAAAACCAAATGGCCAAGTTCATCATCGAACCGCATTTTCGTCTGCAGGAATGGGTGGCGGAGGAGAAGGACTATTTCCGCAAGGAAGGTCTGGACTATGAATTCCGCGAGCTGATGCGCTCGACCGACGGCAAACAGCACGACAAGGGCTCGAAAGGCGCGTTCCAGTCCTTCGAGGAAGGCCGCCAGGCCAGCGTCTCCTGCGCCTGTCACTGGACCGTCAACGTTGCGGCGTCGAACGGCCACGGGCGCATGATGACCGACGTCTATTCGGTGGCGCAGGCGGGCATTTTCGTACCGGCCGATTCGAAAATAAAAACGCCGGAAGATCTCGCCGGAGTGCCGATCTCGGTCGGCTACCAGTCGGGTAGCCATTACGCGACGGTGCAGGCGCTCGAGACCTACCTCAAGCCGGAGCAGATCAATCTGAAATACGAGACCGGCATGTTGTTCAAGCGCATGGAGCATCTCCTCAATGGCGAGGCGCCGGCCTGCAATTTGTTCAACGGGCCGATGTATCTCGCCGAGCAGCTCGGCTTCCGCAAGGTGATCGATACCACGTTCATGATCGGCACCATGATCCATGGCAATCCGGACCCGGAAGACCTGCGCAAATTCTTCCGCGCCCTGCGCAAGGCGCAACGCGACATCGACCTGCGGCCGGAGCTCTATACGCACTATTACAAGAACGAATTTCCGGACCGCTTCCACGCCATGATGGACACGCGGCGCTGGGGCCCGGGCGAACGGCTGGTGTTCGAGCCATATACCAAGGAGACTTACGAGGAATCCTTCGAGTGGATCGCCGCCCACGGCATCTTCCCGGAAGGCGGCATGGGCAACGGGCAATACGAGAAAGCGACCCTGACCCTGGGCGCTTGAGGCGGCATGGGCCGTTTCGGCCGATAAATACCGGGCGGCGTCCCATAATTGGGAGCCCTACGATTACGAAAATGCCGCGCCCCGGGGATCGCTTCCCGGGGTTCGCGGCGCTTTTCTTTACCGCCAAGGTCAGGCATTCTATTCGCCAACGATACGCATCAGGGTATCGAAGGGGAGGATTGCCATGAGACATATGATGACTGCCGCTGCGGCCTTGCTGGCCGCCGCCACGCTGCCGGTCGCCGCTCAAGCCCAAGGCACGGTCAAGATCGGCGTGATCAGCGCCTATTCCGGCCAGTTCGCCGACACCGCCGTGCAGATCGACAACGGCATCAAGCTGTACATGAAGCAGCACGGCGACACCGTCGCCGGCAAGAAAATCGAAGTCATCCGCAAGGACACCGGCGGTCCGAACGCCGATGTCGCCAAGCGCCTGGCGCAGGAACTGGTCGTGCGCGACGGCGTCGATATCCTCGCCGGCTTCACGCTGACTCCGGAAGCGCTCGGCGCCGCCGGCGTCGCCGACGAAGCCAAGAAGCTTCTGGTCGACATGAACGCGGCGACCGCGATCGTCACCGAGAAGTCACCCTACATCGTGCGTGTGTCGCTGACCCTGCCGCAGATCTCGGAGACCGCCGGCACCTGGCTTGCGACCAAGGGCGGCGCCAAGAAGGTCTACACGATGGTTTCCGACTTCGGCCCCGGCATCGACGCCGAGACCGGCTTCCAGCGCGCCTTCAAGGCGGCGGGCGGCGAAGTCATCGGCTCGGTGCGCATGCCGGTCGCCAATCCGGATTTCTCGGCTTTCGTGCAGCGCGCCAAGGACCTCAACCCGGAATCGATCTTCGTGTTCGTGCCGGGCGGCGCCCAGCCGGCGGCGATCGGCAAGGCTTTCGCCGAACGCGGCATGGACCCGGCCAAGATCAAGATCATCTCGACCGGCGAAGCGGTCGACGAGCAGGCGGTCAAGGCGATGGGCGACGTCTCCATCGGCCGGCTGTCGGCCTGGCACTACGACTATAACCACAAGTCGAAGCTGAACGACGACTTCGTCAAGGCGTTCAATGCCGAGTTCAAGCGCAACCCGGATTTCTTCGCGGTCGGCGGCTATGACGGCATGCACCTGATCTATGAAGCGCTGAAGAAGACCGGCGGCAAGGCCGACGGCGATTCGCTCATCGCGGCGGCCAAGGGCATGAAGTGGGAAAGCCCGCGCGGCCCGATCGCGATCGATCCGGACACCCGCGACATCGTTCAGAACGTCTATATCCGCAAGGTCGAGAAGGTCGGCGGCGCCATCGTCAATGTCGACATCGACAAGGTCGAGAACGTCAAGGACCCGACGCACGGGCGGAAGTAAGCCGGCGCGCCGCGTATTGCTACGACATGGGGCGGCCGGTACGGTCGCCCCATTTGCAAATTGTGCTACAAACGCCGCTCGTTCCCGCTTATGCGGGGTTCGGTTAAAGTCGCAAAGTTCTCGTCTTGATTCTGGATCCCCGCTTGCGCGGGGATGAGCGGAAACAGCGCGGATCAAGCTACAAGCAAGGCCGTCATGCTTCCTCCCATTTTCGGCGTCCTGTTCGACGGCATTGCCTACGGGATGCTGCTGTTCGTGCTGTCGGTCGGCCTGTCGGTCACGCTCGGCCTGATGAATTTCGTCAATCTGGCGCACTGCGCCTTCGCCATGCTCGGCGGCTACACCACCGTCGTGCTGATGCAGGACCTGCATTGGCCGTTTTTCGCGACGCTGCCGGCCGCGTTTTTCATCGCCGCTCTGGCCAGCATCGTCGTCGAGCGCACGTTGTACCGCCGGCTCTATCGCGCCAGCGATCTCGACCAGGTGCTGCTGACCATCGGGCTGGCTTTCATCTCGGTCGCGATCGCAGCCTGGTTCTTCACCACGCAGCAGCAGCCGGTCGATATGCCCGCCTATCTACGCGGCTCCTATCAATTCTTCGGCCTCAATATCGGCGTCTATCGGCTGTTCCTGGTCGCGGTCGGCGTTGCCGTCACGGCGATGCTCATCATGACCGTCGAACACACCCGCTTCGGCGCGCAGGTGCGCGCGGCGGTCGACAACCAGCGCATGGCGCGGGGCCTCGGCATCGATGTCGACCGCACCTTCGCCGTCACCTTCGCGCTCGGCTCCGGGCTCGCCGGCCTCGGCGGCGCGCTGGCGATCGAGATCGTCGGCCTCGATCCGTCCTTCGCCTTCACCTATCTGGTCTATGTGCTGATCGTCGTCTCGGTCGGCGGTCTCGGCTCGATCCTCGGCTCGTTCGCCGCCGCCTGCCTAATCGGCATTAGCGACGTCGCCGGCAAATATTATCTGCCGGAGCTTGGCGCCTTCCTCATTTATCTCGTCATGGTCGCGGTGCTGATGTGGAAGCCCGCCGGCCTGTTCGGGAGGCGCTAAGTCAATGGCCACCGCCCCGACCACGCCGCAAGCCTATCTGCAATCGCTGTCACGCTGGCGGCCGATCGAAATCGCCTTTTGGCTGGTTACGCTCGTGCCGTTCTGGCTGTTTCCGAATTATCTGTCGCTGGCCAACCAGATCGCGGTCGCGGCTCTGTTCGCGCTGTCGCTCGATCTGATCCTCGGCTACGCCGGCATCGTCTCGCTCGGCCACGCCGCCTTCTTCGGCGTCGGCGCCTATACCGCCGGCATTTTCAGCAAATTCGTCTGGGGCGAGGTATTCACCGGCCTGATCGTCGCGGCTTTGATGGCGGCGTTGTTCGGCTATGTGTCGAGCTTCATCGTCGCGCGCTTCCGTCATCTCACCTTGATCATGATCACGCTCGGCCTCGGCCTCTTGCTGCATTCGGCGGCCAACAGCGCGCACTGGCTGACCGGCGGCTCCGACGGTTTCCAGGGCATCAGCGTCTGGAAAGTCGCCGGCCTGTTCAAGTTCGATCTTTACGGCAAGGTTGCCTACGCCTATTCGCTCTGCACATTGTTCGTTGTCTTTCTGTGCGCGCGGCGGCTGATCAACTCGCCATTCGGCCTGGCGCTGCGCGGCATCCGCGATAACTGGGTGCGCATGCCAGCGATCGGCGCCGATAGCCCGAGCCATATCCGCAAGGTCTATACGATCTCGGCGGCGATGGCCGGCATTGCCGGCGCGCTGATCGCGCAGACGACGCAGACCGTTTCGCTCGATGCGCTTTCGTTCGAGCGCTCCGCCGACGTCGTGGTGATGCTGGTGCTTGGCGGCGCCGGGCGCCTGTATGGCGGGCTGGTCGGCGCCACCATCTTCCTGATCGCACGCGACCAGTTCTCCGGCATCGCGCCGCAATACTGGTATTTCTGGATCGGCATTCTGCTGGTGACGGTGGTGATGCTGCTGCCGAACGGCATCCTCGGCGGCCTGTCCAAGCTGGTCGGCCGATGGAGCCGCAAATGAGCGCGGTCGACAAAAAAGCTTCCGCCGGAATCGCCTTGGCGACGCGCGGCCTTTCGCGGTCGTTCGGTTCGCTGGTCGTCGCCCGCGACATCGAACTCAATCTTCCGGTCGGCGCCCGCTATGCGCTGATTGGGCCGAACGGCGCCGGCAAAACCACGCTCATCAATCTGATGACCGGCATGCTGCCGCCCAATGACGGACAGATCATCCTCGGCGGCGAGGACATCACGACCTTGTTGCCGCAGGCGCGCGTCAAGCGCGGCCTGGCGCGCACCTTCCAGATCAATTCGCTGTTCGCGCATCTCAACCCGCTCGAAGCGGTGACGCTCGCCGTGTGCGAACGGCGCGGCATCGCCGCCCGCTTCTGGCAGAACGTCGCCGTCAACAAGGACGCGATCGAGGAAGCCTACGAGATTCTCAGCAAGCTCAAGCTTGGCGACGTCTGCTATCAGCCGACGCGCGAACTGCCCTACGGCCGCCAGCGGCTGCTGGAAATCGCGCTGGCGCTGGCGACCAAGCCGAAGGTGCTGCTGCTCGACGAACCGGCGGCCGGCGTGCCGCAGGAAGAATCCGGCGACATTTTCGAGGTGGTGGCCGGCCTATCGAACGAACTGACGTTGCTGTTCATCGAGCACGACATGCATGTCGTGTTCCGTTTCGCCACCCACATTATCGTGCTGGTCGGCGGCGCCGTGTTCACCGAAGGCACGCCGGCCGAGATTTCCGCCGATCCTGGCGTGCGCGAGGTCTATCTCGGGAAGCGCCATCATGGCTGAAGCCTTGCTCAAATTGCAGCAGGTCACCGCCGGTTATGGCGACGCCGTGGTGCTGCACGACGTATCGCTCGAATTGCCGGAGCATGGCTCGCTCGCCGTACTCGGTCGCAACGGCGTCGGCAAA
Source organism: uncultured Hyphomicrobiales bacterium (assembly GCA_903839845.1). Lineage (GTDB taxonomy): Bacteria > Pseudomonadota > Alphaproteobacteria > Rhizobiales > Xanthobacteraceae > Pseudolabrys. The sequence continues at coordinate 44,594 of CAIMEA010000018.1, read as the reverse complement.
TCGACGCTGCTGTTGACCATCATGGGCTTCACCCAGATGCGCGCCGGCCACGTCTATTGGCGCGGCCAGGATATTTCCAGACAGCCGCCGCACTGGCGGGCCACAAACGGCATCGCCTGGGTGGCGCAGGAGCGCGAGATATTTCCCTCGCTGACGGTGGAGGAAAACCTCACCGTGGCGGCGCGCGCCGGCGACTGGAGCCTTGAGACCATCTACAATCTGTTTCCGCGCCTGAGCGAACGCCGCCGCAACATGGGCAATCAATTGTCCGGCGGCGAGCAGCAGATGCTGGCGACCGCGCGCGCGCTGATGACCAATCCGTCGCTGCTGTTGCTGGACGAGCCGTTCGAGGGCCTGGCGCCGGTGATCGTCGACGAATTGATCGCGGCGGTAAAACTGATGCTGTCCGGCCGCAAGATCGCCATCGTGCTGGTCGAGCAACACACCGAAGTCGCGCTGGAATTGACCGCCGACGCGGTGGTGCTGGAGCGCGGCGCCATCGTGCATCGCGCCCAATCCGGCGCCTTGCAGACCGACACCGCGACGCTGGAGCGGCTGGTCGGCTTGCGCGTCGCCGCGACGCCCTAGTCGGCACCATTTTCACGGCACGAAATGGCCGATGCTGAACACCGGCATTGTGCGAACGTGCGCGAGCGTGAGATGCTGGACGCCTGAAGTGCAGGAGCTCTCCTCATGCCGCCCATGATCCCGCGCGAGCGCGCCGACTATTCGGCCATCGTCGACCGGCCGCCACTGAAACTGCCCGGCAAGGCGCGCATCGTGTTCTGGACCATCGTCAATTACGAGGTCTGGGACATCGCCAAGCCAATGGCGCGCCAGCAACTGCCGGCGCCGACCGGCGTGCCGCTGATGCCGGACGTGGTGCACTGGGGCTTTCACGAATATGGCATGCGCGTTGGCTGCTGGCGTTTCTTCGAGCTGTTCAAGAAGCTCGGCATCAAGCCGACGCTCTCGGCCAATGCGCGCATCTGTGAGGACTATCCGCGCGTGGCGGCGGAAGCGCGCGACGCCGGCTGGGAGTTCATGGGCCACGCCTATGAGCAAGGGCCCATCCACAAGGAGCCGGACCAGGCTGCGATGATCAATCGATCCATGGACATTATGGAAAAGTTCACCGGCAAACGCCCGGTCGGCTGGCTCGGGCCCGGCCTGACGCAAACGCTGGAAACGCCCGATCTGCTCACCGCCGCGGGCGTCAAATATATCGGCGACTGGGTCTATGACGACGAACCGACGACCATCCGCACCGTCAACGGCCCGCTGGTGACGCTGCCTTATACGATCGAATTGAACGACATTCCGGTGATGCTGGTGCAGCACCACAACAGCGATTATTTGCTCAATCTGGTGAAGGACCAGTTCGACCGGCTCTATGCCGAGAGCGAACATCGCGCCAAATTCGTCGCGCTCGCCATTCACCCTTACATCAGCGGCCAGCCGCACCGGATCAAATATCTCGAAGCAATTTACGATTACGTGAACAGCCACGAGGGCGTGCTGCACTGGAACGGCGAACAGATTCTGGATTGGTATCAAGGTCTCAATAAATAGAACGTAAGGAAACACCCGATGAACTTTCCCAAGCCGCCGGTCGGCATGCTGCCGGGCGATCGCCTCACCTATTCGCCGATCATCAACCGCAAGCCGCTCAAGCTGCCGAAGGGCGCGCGCATGGTGGTGTGGACCGTGACGAACGTTGAGGAATGGGACCCGACGCAGACCATGCCGCGCACGGTGCTGACTCCGCCGGCCGGCGGTTCGCCGATGCCGGACATTCCAAACTGGTGCTGGCACGAATACGGCAACCGCGTCGGCTTCTGGCGGCTGCTTCAAGTGTATGACGAATTCAAGATTCCCGGCGTGATGAACATTAACGGCGTCGCCGTGAACGCATTTCCGGAAATGATCAAGGCTTGCGTCGAGCGCAACTGGGAATTCGTCGGCCACGGCTATACCCAGCGCAACATGCAGAAGGTCGAGAACGAACGCGCCGACATCAAGAAGAGCGCCGAGGTTCTGCTGAAGGCAACCGGCGTCAAGCCGCGCGGCTGGCTCGGGCCTGGGCTGACCGAAACCTGGGAGACGCCGGATATCCTGTCGGAGGAAGGCTACGACTATGTCGCCGACTGGGTGCTCGACGACCAGCCGGTGTGGATGAAGACGCGCCACAAGCCGATCCTCAACATTCCCTATACGCAGGAATGCAACGACGTCGCCATGATGCTGATCCAGCACCACAAGGCGAACGAATTCTACGAGCGCGCTATGGACCAGTTCGAGCAGATCTACAAAGACTCCAAGGACGGTGCCCGGGTGATGGCAATTTCGGTGCACCCCTACATCATGGGCGCGCCGCACCGGGCCAAGTATTTTCGGCAGATTTTCCAGAAAATCAGGAAGAAGAAGGACGTGCTTTTCTGGACCGGGTCGCAGATCGCCGACTGGTTCAAAAAGGCCGGCCCGAAGGCGGACTAGCCCACACGCCGTCATGGCCGGCATATCCCGGCGAAGACGGGCGTAAACGCCCTCTTGACCCGGCCATCCACGTCTTGTTTATCGAAGAAAGACGTGGATGCCCGGAACAAGTCCGGGCATGACGTGGAGAGGCTTTCCCGGTCATGACTTTAGAAGCCCATTTCCTCGACAAGAAAACCATCGCCGAACTGACCGCGCGGATGTATCTCGACACCGGCGCGGTGCGGTTCATGACCGACAAGCCGTTCATCTTCACCAGCGGCTGGGCGAGCCCGGTCTATAACGACTCGCGCTGGCTGATCTCGTTTCCCGACGTGCGTTCGGCGATCATAGGCTACGCCGTCAACGCCATCGACCGCGACATTGGACGAACAAATATCGACGCGGTGGCCGGTGGCGAGACGGCTGGCATTCCGTTCGCCGCCTGGGTCGCCGACCGCATGCACCTGCCGATGCAATATGTGCGCAAGAAGGCCAAGGGCTTTGGCCGCGGCGCGCAGATCGAAGGCCAACTGCTGCCCGGCGAGCGCGTGCTCCTCGTCGAGGATCTGGCCACCGATGGCCGTAGCAAGGTCAATTTCGTCAAGGCGATCCGCGATGCCGACGGGCAGTGTGACCACTGTTTCGTCGTCTTCTTCTATAATATCTACAAGGAAGGCGAGAAGATCCTGTCCGATCTCGGCGTCACCTTGCACGCGCTGACCACATGGCGCGATGTCCTGGCGGTCGCCAAGAAAATGGACAAATTCGAGCCGAAGATGCTGGCCGAGGTCGAGAAGTTCATCGACGATCCGGCCGGCTGGTCGAAGGCGCATGGCGGCGCGACCGGCGCGGCGGAGTAAAAAATCTCTGTCGTCCCCGCGAAGGCGGGGACGATATTTTTATATTCCGAATTTTCTCTTCACTCTTGTCACCGCCAGATCGAGCGCCTGAAGAAACCTCGACACGTCCTGCCGGCTCAAGGGCGGCGGGCCGCGCGTGACCGCGCCGGCCGAGCGCAAATCGGTCATCAGATCGCGCGTCGCCAGCGCCATGCCGATCGCATCGTTGTCGAACACCTTGCCGGTCGGCGACAGCACGCTGGCGCCTTTCTCGACGCTTCGACCGGCGAGTGGAATGTCGGACGTGATGACGATATCGGTCTCGCCGGCCCGCTCGACGATCCAGTCGTCGGCGATGTCCGGCCCTTGCGTCACGATCACCCGCTCGATCAGGTCCGAACGCGGCACGTTCATGTAGGAATTGGCGACGACAAAAACCTTCAGGCCATAGCGCTCGGCCACCCGATAGACCTCGTTTTTCACCGGACAGGCGTCGGCATCGACGAAAATGCGGATGGCGGGCGGCTGAGGGTCTTCCATGCGTGCGGCCGTCGTGGTCAAATCGACATAATTCAGGGGGCATCAATGGCCAAGGCACGCAAGAAGGCAAGCAAGAAAGCCCAGCCGCGCAAGGCGGCGCGCAAGAGCAATGTGCGCGGCGCAGTGACGGCCAAGACGCGCGCCAAGAAGCAACCGAAGCAGAAATTCCACGTCAGTCACCATAACGAGGCCGACTTCGACCAGGGCCTGCGCACTTACGCCAAATACCGCGACCTCGGCCTTTCCGGCGCGACCGGCGGCATGGTGCAGGCGCATGTCATCCGCTTCATCCCGCCATTCAAGGCGGAGGATGTGTCGACGCCGCATTTCCATGACGTCGACCTGCAGATGATCTATGTGCTCAAGGGCTGGTACAAGACCGAATTCGAGGGCGAAGGCGTGCATACGTTCCACGCCGGCGCCTGCTGGCTGCAGCCGCCGAAAATCAAGCACACCGTGCTCGGCTATTCCGACGATTGCGAATTGCTGGAGATCGTGCTGCCGGCGGAATTCGATACAGTGGTCGTGCCGAAATAGCTATTTCGGCAGATCGTCGTCGGACAAAACGCGCAAGGCAGCGCCTTCGACGTCATTGTACTGGCCGCTTTTCAGCGCCCACAAAAAGCCGAACAGACCGGCAAGGCCCAAGCCCAGCGCCATCGGCAGAAGATAGATCAGCACATTCATGACGGTTCACCTGTGCCAATGATCCTGCTTTTCTGCGCGGCGCGCAAGGCATTGACCGTCACCAGCATCGACGACCCCGACATCGCCAAAGCGGCGATCAACGGCGTCACCAGACCGGCAATGGCGACTGGCACAGCGATCAAATTATAGAGCGCGGCGAGCCACAAATTTTGCAGCATCAGGCGGCGGGCGCGGCGGGCGATGGCGACGGCATCGTATACCGGTGCCAGACGCTCGCCGAGGAACACCGCGTCGGCCTGCGCCTGCGTCACATCGGCGGCGGAAATCGGCGACAGCGAAACATGCGCAGCGGCAAGCGACGGCGCGTCGTTGAGACCGTCGCCGATCATCAGAACGCGGCAGCCTTGCGCCTTCAGCGTTTCAATGACCGCTATCTTGTCGGCCGGCTTCAACCCACCCTGCCATTGCGCGATGCCGAGCGCTTCAGCGACAGGCTGCACCGCACTCTCGCGGTCACCGGAGAGAATGTGCAGATCGAGGCCAAGATCGCGCAGCGCCTGCACGGTCTCGATGGCATCGGAGCGCAGACGCTGGGCGATGGCGAAGGTGGCGTGCTGGCCGGCGTGCGTGAAATGGATGTACGAAACAGCGTTGTCTCCGCTCACCCCCGCGAAGGCGGGGGTCCAGAGCTGAACATTGTCAGCGCGCGATTCGTGATTCTGGATTCCCGCCTGCGCGGGAATGAGCGGAGTATGTGGCAACACCGAACAAAAGGCAGCACTGCCCAGCCGCGCTTCAACGCCGTCGATCATGACGCGCACGCCCTGCCCCGGCTCCTCGACCGCGCCGTCGAACGGCGCGCGCGATGTGGTTTCGCGTGCCAGCGCGATCGCCAGCGGATGCCGGCTCGACAACGCCAGCCGCGCCGCGAGTTGCGCCAGCGCGGGACCGATCCCGGCGGCGTTGACGACGCGTGGCTCGGGCAAAGTCAAAGTCCCGGTCTTGTCGAAAATCACCGTGTCGGCCTCGGCGAGGCGCTCGATGGCGTCGCCGGAATTCAAAATGACGCCGCGCTTGAACAATGCGCCGGAAGCGACCACCTGCACGGCGGGGATCGCCAGCGCCAGCGCGCAGGGACACGTGATGATCAGCACGGCAATGGCGGTGATGATCGCGTCATGCAGCGGCGCGCCATAAAGCCACCAGCCGACAAAGGTCAGCGCCGCGGTGGCGTGCACGACCGGCGCATAAATGGCCGAGGCGCGGTCGGCGAGCCTGCGGGTGCGCGACTTGGCGCTCGCGGCTTTTTCCAACAGCCGTTCGATGTCGTCGAGCAGCGAGGAGCCGCCGGCCGCTGTCACGCGCATCGTCAGCGCGCCGGAATAATTCAGGCTGCCGGCATAAACGACAGCACCGGCGGCGACGTTGCGCCGCGCGGTCTCGCCGGTGATCAGGCTGTCGTCGATTTCCGAATTGCCGCCGATGACTTCGCCGTCGGCCGGCACGCGTTCGCCGGGGCGCACCAGCACGCGGTCGCCGGCTTTCAGCGCCGCCGCCGGCACGTTGACCAGCTCGTCGCCGGCGAAGCGATGCGCGGTCTCGGCTCGCAGCGCGGCAAGATTGCCGGCCACCGCGCGGGTGCGCCGCCGCATCGCGTGATCGAGCGTGCGGCCGACCAGCAAAAAGAACAGCAGCATGATCGCCGAGTCGTAATAGGCGTGCTCGGCGTGGTTGGCGGTCTCGACCACCGACATGGCCAGCGCCAGTATGACGCCGAGCGAGATCGGCACATTCATGTTCAGCGTGCCGGCGCGCAACGCGGCCCACGCGCTGGAAAAGAACGGCCGCCCGGCATAAGCCGCCGCCGGCAGCGCGATCAGCGCCGACGCCCAATGGAAGAAGTCGCGGGTTTCCGGCGTGATGTCGGTGACATTACCGGACCACACCGACACCGACAGCAGCATGATGTTCATGGCCGCGAAACCGGCGACCGCGAGGCAGCGGGTCAGGCGGCGCGCCTCGGCGGCCTCCTCCTGTTCGGCGCGCAAGGCGACGAAGGGATGGCCGCGATAGCCGTTGTCCGCCAACGTCTGGAAAATGCGCGACGGTTCGGTCAATGCCTCCGACCAGGCGACATGCAGACGGCGGTTGGTGTAATTGACTCGCGCCTCGGTGACGCCGGGCAGGCTCTTCACCGCACCCTCGATGCGGGCGATACAGGCGCCGCAGGAAATGCCTTCGACCGCCACATCCATGCCGAGCGTACCGGCCGATTCCGGTTTGGCGTAGAGCGAGAGGTCAATGGCTTCGGTCACCGCGGACATGGCAATTCCGGACTATTTCAACGTCACCCGGCTGCGTGAACGAAACACGCGGTCGTCGCCGCGATTCAAGTCGATGATCAGTTCCCATTGACCGGCCGGCGCCGCGGTCGCGCCATGCAGCGCGCCAGCGCCGAGCGCGCTCAGCGTCACGTCATGGTCGAGCCGCGATGTCGCCGGATGCGCCAGCCGCGCCGTGCCGGAAAGCCCGGTCACCGGCGCGCCTTTGTCGTCGTGCACCGTGACATCGATCACCGCTTCGCCGGCTTTGTCCCGCGTCAGTTTGCCGTCCACTTTCCAATGCAGCGCGGTCTGACGTTCGGCTGAGTCCATTTCCTCCTTGAACTTCAGCCCGGCCTTGTAGGAACTTGAGGTCTCCAGTCCGCCGAAGGTCGAGGTCGCGGCCTGCACCAGCACGCCGTTGACGGCGAAGACCAGGCCGAAAAAACCGAGGATCCAGAACAGCACGGCGCGGCCGGTCAACTCGCGCGGCTTTTTCGCAGTCGGTGTCATCGTGGCTCCTTCAAGGTCCGAAGAAATGGTCGCGCATCTGGGCGATGGCGCCCGTGTCGATATCGGTGAGCGTGAACAACACCGAGGTCGAGGGCGCCGGCGGCGTCGGGCTGTAGTCGGTGACCATGACGCGCACTTCCTTGGTCTGGTCGGGGCCGACGGTGACCAGCTGGCGTCCGTCGGCGCGCGGCGGCAGACCGACATAGTCGATCAAGGTCGACGGAATGCCGTCGACGCTGAGGATGAATTCGCGCGACTTGAGTTGCTTGTTGACGATGCGGACGGTGTAGGCGTTGCGCAAGGCGCCGTCCGACAGGCGCACGAACATCGGGTTGCGGTCGTGAATGATGCTGATGCCTTCGCTGTCGCGGGTAGCCAGCGTGAAGAGCATGATGCCGCCGGCGATCGCAATGATCGCGGCATAAAGCGACGTGCGCCACCGGATCAGCTTGAACACCATCGGCCGGCCTTCGCGCCGCGCCTGGATATTGAGGTCGGTGTCATAGGCGATCAGCCCGGTCGGGCGGGCGAGCTTTTCCATCACCCGGTCGCAGGCATCGATGCACAGGCCGCACTGGATGCAGCCGAGGTTGGCGCCGCCGCGAATGTCGATGCCGGTCGGGCAGACATGCACGCATTGCAGACAATCGACGCAGTCGCCGGCCGGCTGACCCGCCGAGCGCAACTGCTCGGCCTTCTTGACCGAGCAGCGCGGCTCGCCGCGATCGTAACGGTAGGTGACGTTGAGCGCGTATTCGTCGGTCAGCGCCGCCTGAATGCGCGGCCACGGGCACATATAGAGGCAGACCTGCTCGCGCATGTGGCCGGCGAGAGTATAAGTCGAAACCGTGAGGATGCCGATCCAGAGATAGGCGGTGAAGGGCGCTTCGCCGGTCGCCAACTCTTTGACCAAAGTCGGCGCGTCGGCGAAATACAGAACCCAGGCGCCGCCGGTCCACCACGCCACCATCAACCAGAGAAAATGCTTGGCGCCCTTGCGCGCATATTTCTCCAGCGTCCAGGCCTGGCCGTCCCGCTTCATGTGTTCGCGGCGATCGCCTTCGGTCAACCGCTCGATGGCGAAGAAAAGATCGGTCCACACCGTCTGCGGGCATAGATAGCCGCACCAGACCCGGCCGGCGAGCGCGTTCATCAGGAACAGGCCGATGGCCGCGAGGATCAACAGGCCGGTGAGGTAGTAGACTTCCTGCGGCCACAGCTCGATGAAGAAGAAATAGAAACGCCGGGCGGGGAAGTCGATCAACACCGCCTGCGACGGCGCGTCGGCGCCGCGATCCCAGCGTACGAAGGGCAGCAGATAATAAATGCCAAGCGTAATGGCGAGGACGACCCACTTGATGGTGCGGAAACGACCGCGCACGCTCTGCGGATAAATCCGCTTCGGCGCGGCGTAGAGTGGACCGTCGTCGCCGACCTCGGCTTCGTACGCCTTTTCGGCGGCGCGCGCCGCCGCGATATGCGGCGGATGCACTTCAGCGCTTTTCGCGAGTTCTTCGAGGGCCGTCATGAGCCGTTTTGCCTTCCGCAGGATTAGCTGGGAAACCTAGGCTGCAGAGGCTCCGGCTGCCTTGATCTGGCGCAAAAGAAAATCCCGGCGCCAAGCCGGGATTTTCACGCTTTATCAGCTGGTTAACAACCCGGTATCGGCTCACTTTTCGCCGCCGCCAAAGCTGTAGACGTAAACCGTTAGCGCTTTGATGATTGGTTCACTCAGACGACCATTCCAGGCCGGCATGACGCCGCCACGGCCGTTCTGAATGCCCTGGACGATGGTCGCCTTGTCGGAGCCATAGAGCCAGATCTGGTCGGTGAGATTGGCCGAGCCAAGTTCGTGATTTCCCTTGCCGTTTTCACCGTGACAGACGGCGCAGTTGTCGGCGAAAACCTTCTTGCCGAGCGCCAGATCGACGCCCTCTTCCGCCGGCAGGCCGGACAGCGATCGGGCGTAATCAGCGACCGCCGATATTTCATTCGGCTTCAACACGCCGGCAAACGCCGGCATGTTGCCCTCGTGATCTTCTTTGTCTCCGTTGCGAGCGCCGTGGCGAATGGAGTTCTCAATGTCGCTGAGCTTGCCGCCCCACAGCCAATCGTCGTCGTTCAGGTTCGGATAGCCTTTGGCGCCGCCACCGCCGGCTCCATGACATGGCGCACAGTTATCGGCAAAAGCGGGGCGACCCTGCGCGCGCGCGAAGTCGAGTAGTTGCGGATCCTTAACGATGTCATTGAGCGATGCCTTGGTCAGTCGTTCGACCATCGGGCCGCGCAATACGTTGAGCGCGGCGATGTCCTCGACCACCGCGCTGCGCGCGTGCCAGGCGGTGATGCCCTCGGTCGAGCCTTTCAGCAGCGGCCAGGCGGGGTAGACCACCCAGTAGCCGATCGCCCAGAGGATACAAATGTAGAAGGTCCACAGCCACCAGCGCGGCAGCGGCGTGTTGAGCTCGCGGATGCCGTCCCAATCGTGGCCGGTGGTCGCGGTCCCGGTGACCGCGTCGATGTCTTTATGTTCGTCTGCCACCGGTCAGTCCTCCCGCAACGGAATGCGCGCCGCTTCGTCGAATTGCTGCTTGCGCGACGGCCACAACGCGTACAGCAGCACGGTTATGAAAATAACGGTGAAGTAAACGAGACCCCAGGTCTGGGCGAACTCGGATACGGCTTTGTAGGTTGGATCCATATCGCTCACCGTATGTTGGCTTTGTCGTCATAAATACTGAAGTCGACCTGCGTGCCCATCATCTGCAGATAGGCGATCAGCGCGTCGGCTTCGGAGACACGTCCGCTATTTCCGGCGAATTCGCGGGCCTGCACCTTCGGATAGCGCTTGGCCAGATCGGCGGCGTCGGGGCTGTCGGCGGATGCCTGCGTGGCGACGTCCTTGGCGGCGTTGTCGATCATCTCCTGGCTGTAAGGCACGCCTTCGAGCCGCAGCACTTTCAGATCCTCGGCGACGTGCTGGAAGTCGAGATCGGTCTTGAACAGGAAGCCATAGGTCGGCATAACCGAACCCGGCACCACCGAGCGCGGATCGCGGAGATGGTCGCGATGCCAATCGTCCGAATATTTGCCGCCGACGCGAGCGAGATCCGGACCGGTGCGCTTCGAGCCCCACTGGAACGGGTGGTCGTACATGCTCTCGGCGGCGAGCGAGTAATGGCCGTAGCGCTCGACCTCGTCGCGCAGGGGCCGTATCATCTGTGAGTGGCAGAGATAGCAGCCTTCGCGGACATAGATGTTGCGGCCGGCCAGTTCGAGCGGCGTATAGGGCCGCACGCCGTCAACCTTTTCGATCGTGTTCTTCAGGTAGAACAGCGGCGCGATTTCGACCAGGCCGCCGATGGCGATGACTACCAGAATGCCGATCACCAGGACGATCGAGTTCTTCTCAAAGATCGCGTGTTTTTGCCAGAGTGACATTGTTGTTCTCGCCTATTCCGCGGGCGCCAGCGCGAGGCCGGCGGTCTCGGCCTTCTCGGCCGAGTTCACAGTTTTCCAGAGGTTCCAGACCATGATCAGCGCGCCGCAGAGGAACAGGAATCCGCCGAGTGCGCGAATGACATAGAAGGGATGCATGGCCTCGACCGTTTCGACGAAGGAATATTCGAGGAAGCCGAGCGAGGTGTAAGCGCGCCACATCAGGCCTTGCAGAATTCCCGACACCCACATCGCAGTGATGTACAAAACGATGCCGACGGTCGAGACCCAGAAGTGCCAGTTGACCAGCTTGAGAGAGTACAGCGGCCGGTTCCACAGCCACGGCACCAAGCAATAGATCGCGCCGAACGAGATGTAGGCGACCCAGCCGAGCGCGCCGGAGTGAACGTGGCCGATGGTCCAGTCAGTGTAGTGACTGAGCGAATTGACGATCTTGATCGACATCATCGGACCCTCGAAGGTCGACATGCCGTAGAAGGCGACCGACACCACCATCAGGCGCAGCACCGGATCGGTGCGCAATTTGTCCCAGGCGCCCGACAGCGTCATGATGCCGTTGATCATGCCGCCCCATGAGGGCATCCACAGCATGATCGAGAAGGTCATGCCGAGCGTCTGCGCCCAGTCCGGCAGCGCCGTGTAGTGCAGATGATGCGGACCGGCCCAGATGTACAGAAAGATCAGCGCCCAGAAGTGGATGATCGACAAACGGTAGGAATAGACCGGGCGCTCGGCACGCTTCGGGATGAAGTAATACATAATGGCGAGGAAGCCGGCGGTGAGGAAGAAGCCGACCGCGTTATGGCCGTACCACCATTGCACCATGGCATCCTGCACGCCGGACCAGACGATGTAGGACTTCGACGAGAAGATCGATACCGGCACCGTCGCATTATTGCCGAGATGCAGGACGGCGATGGTGACGATGAAGGCGAGATAGAACCAGTTGGCGACATAGATGTGCGGCTCGGTGCGGCGCCAAAGCGTCGCCAGGAACACCAGCAGGTAAGTGACCCACACGACCGTCAGCCAGAGATCCGAATACCATTCCGGCTCGGCATATTCCTTGCCTTGCGTGATGCCGAGCAGATAGCCGGTGCCGGCGATCAGGATGAAGAAGTTGTAGCCGAGAATGACGAACCAGGGCGCCAGATCGCCGGCCAGCCGCGCGCGCGACGTGCGCTGCACGACATAGAACGATGTGGCAAGCAACACGTTGCCGCCGAAGGCGAAGATCACCGCCGAGGTGTGCAGCGGCCGCAGACGGCCGAAACTGATCCACTGCAGATCGAAGTTGAGCGCCGGGAAGGCCAACTGCAGGGCGATGATGAGACCGACGGTAAAGCCGGCAATGCCCCAGAACATCGCGGCGACGGTCGCGAACTTGACCGGTCCCATATTGTAGTTGGGCTTGCCATCAATGGTCAGCGGCGCGCGTTCGGCCGGCCGATCATAGTAGCGATTGATGATGGCAAACACGGCGGCGATGCTGGCCGCGGTGAACAGATAGGCATGAAATGCGTATTCCGGCGTGTAGGCCTTGGCGGCGATGACGATGCAAAGCGCCGCCAGCGCGATGAAGGTCAAAACCAGACCGCCTTCGCCGAAAGTCATCTGTTTTTGTGGAGCAAGCGCGTTCGCCATGAGAGTGGTTCCGTTTTATGGCTGGCCGGGGAATTGGGGGGCCTTGGCGCGGAATATCCAACGAGTTCGGCGGGCCATTCTTGATCCAGGTCAATCAATCCGCCGGCCCCAACCTTTTTCCGGGCGATTTTGCCAATACCGCCCGCGTTTGCGGTATCGCCTGCGCTTATGCAGCGGGGCCATGCGCGGCGAAGTTCCGCGGTTTGATGTAAGTCAAATTTGCGGCCTGGCATCGCTTATTGATGGCGGGACCAAGGCGCCAATTTCGTGCGCCGCTTACTACTGGGGTAACAGGGGTCACCAATGAATTCACGTGCAGTACTGCCGGCACTCGTGGCGGCGACAATCTTGACGGGCTTCGCAAGCCCGACGCTGGCCGCCGATGTCGCGGCAAAGCCGGTCTTCAAAGCGGCGCCGATGGCGGATTCCTTCGATCCGTGGATGGTCCGCTTCCGCGCGCTCGGCGTGGTTACCCGCAACTCGGGTAATGTCGATCAGGTGGTCGGATCGGGCCTCGCGACGACCGACACTGTCGTGCCCGAACTCGACATCACCTACTTCTTTACCAAGAACTTCGCGGCCGAACTCATCCTCGGCGTCACCAAGCATCACGTGACCGGCACCGGCGCCGCGGCGACCAACAATCTCGATGTCGGCAAGGCCTGGCTGCTGCCGCCGACCTTGACGTTCCAGTATCACTTTACCGATTTCGGCGCGTTCAAGCCCTATATCGGCGCCGGCGTGAACTACACGGTGTTCTTCAGCCAGACCGCCGGCAACGTGAGCAACGGCCTGGTGACCGTCACCAACAGCCACCTGCACAACTCTTTCGCCCCGGCGGCGCAGATCGGCTTCGACTACATGATCGACAAGCACTGGGGCTTCAACGTCGACGTCAAGAAGCTCTGGCTGCGTCCGGATTGGGACGGCAACAGCACGGCCGGCGCGTTGACCGGCAAGGTGAACCTCGATCCGTGGCTGATCGGCACCGGCATCACCTACAAGTTCTAGTTATCGCCAGTCAGACAAACGAAAGCCCCGGCATCGCTGCCGGGGCTTTTTTATTTGATCGACCGCCGATCAGCGATTGCGCCAGCCGTGCCAGCCCCAGCCGCGCGGCCCGCCGCCATCAAGCTTCTTCTTCTGGTCGTCGGTGAGCGTGGCGTAAAAGGCATCGAAGGCCGGACGCACGGTCTTGATCGCCGCCAGCATGCTCTCCATGCGCTTTTCCATCGCCTCCATGCGCGCCGACGCGCCGGCCGGAAATTCCTTGGGGCAGGCGGCGGACACGGTTTCCGCCGCCTTGGTCGAGGCGGCGCGCAAGGCGTCAAGCGCGGTGCGCTGCGCGTCGGTCGGCTTGATCAGCCGCTCGATTCGCTCCATACGCCATTCGGCCATTCCGGCGGCGCGCGGATCGCACAGGCCAGCCCCGCCGCCAAAGCCGCCACCCATCATGCCGGGCCCCATCATCATGCCGGGCCCCCAACCGGGACCGCCACGCGGGCCACCGCCCGGTCCATAACCCGGACCCGGTTGCGCAGCGGCGGGGGCGACGGCAATCAGGCCGGCAAGAGCAAGCGAAGCAGCGGCAAGGGCAAACGCTTTCATGGCGGTTCTCCGGCTAAAGGGGTTAAGATATTCCAAAGTGAGAATACGACCCGCGCCCGTTGGCGCGATTGACGCATATCAACGCCGCGTTGATTTCGCCGCTCAGACGGCGACCATAAATTCGCGCTCGACGTCGGCGACGGTGATTTCCGGTTTCAACGCCGGCGCGACCGAGGCGCGATCGCCGCGGTAAAGAACGCCCATGCTGAAGCCGTCGTCAGCCAGCACCAGGGCGGTGGCGGCAGCCCTGTCCCGTTCGATGGAAATCGCCGACGGCCGCACCATCTTTTTCCATTCGCGCTGCTCGGGGCGGAAAGTGACGCAGGGGCTCAGGACCTCGATGAAGGCAAAGCCCGGCCAACGAATGGCATCGACGATCAGATCGGCGAGACCGTTCGGATCGCCGGAAAATCCGCGCGCGACGTAATTGGCGCCGGAGGCAACCGCGACCGCCAGTGGATTGAACGGCCGCAGGCCGATGCCGCCTGGTGCGATGTCCGAATCCCAATCGGCTTCCGTGGTCGGCGACGGCTGGCCCTTGGTCATGCCGTAAACGCGGTTGTCCATCACCAGATAGAGCATGTCGACATTGCGCCGGCAGGCGTGGATGAAGTGATTGCCGCCGATCGAATAGCCATCGCCATCGCCGCCGACGGCGATGACCTCGAGATCGGGCCGCGTCAGTTTCAGCCCGGTGGCGACCGGCAGCGCGCGGCCATGCACGCCGTGAAATCCATACGTACTCATGTAGCCGGGCAGCCGCGACGAGCAGCCGATGCCGGACACCAGCACGACCTCATGCGGCGGCCGGCCCTGCTTGGCGAGCGCGCGTTCGAGCGAGGCCAGCACGCCGTAATCGCCGCAGCCGGGACACCAGACCGGATGCGCGCCGGAGGAGAAATCCTTGGCGTCAAAAACGCAATGCGGCTGCTCGGTCGCGGCGACGACGGTATCGGTCATGATATTTCTCCGTCACACCACATAACTGGCGATCTCCGATGGGCGGAAGGGCGCCGGACCGGGCCGCGCGACGCTCTCGGCGCCGGGCGGGATCGCCTTGTGGCCGAGCAAATAATGATAGAGCTGCGCGCCGTGGTTCTGTTCGATGACGACAATGCGGCGCACGCCCGCAAGCGCACGCGCCAGCGCCGCGAGCGGCAGCGGCGACAGCACGCGCAGGGCGATGACGCGGACCTTTTGGCCGCTCGCCGCAAGCCGCGCCGCCGCTTCGCGCGCCGGTCCGATGGTCGAGCCGATGGCGATGATGGCCACATCGCCCTCGCCCCAGACTTCGCCCCAATGCTCGCCCGGTTCGAACTGGCGAATCTTTTTCGCGCGCTTCTCGATTTGCGCGACATGCATGGCGGCGCCACTGGCAGGCAATCCCGCTTCATTATGGGTGAGCCCCTCCGCCACCCATTCGAGATGCGGGGTGCCAGGCAAAGGCATCGGCGTTACCGGCTCGCCACCCGTCGCGTAACGCTTGAACGGTTTGCCGGGTGCGATGCCATTGACGCGGCGCTTGAGCGGCGCCGGCCGGTCGGACGATGGATCGATCACCGTGGTCGCCTGGCCGAGCGCCTGATCGGACAGGACGATGACCGGCGTCTGCAATGACTCGGCGACATAGACGGCGTATTCGCCGGTGTTGACGCAGTCGGCGACCGAGACCGGCGCCAAGACGATCCGTGGCGCGTCGCCGTGGCCGCCATAAACCGCGAGATTGATGTCGCTCTGCTCGGTCTTCGAGGCGATGCCGGTCGAGGGACCGGCGCGCATGACATCGACCAGCACGAAGGGAATCTCGGCGGCGACCGCCAAGCCTAATGTCTCGATCATCAACGAGAAGCCGGGACCCGACGTGACCGTCATCGCCGGCGTGCCGCCATAGGATGCGCCCAGCGTCATGTTGACCGAGGCCAGTTCATCCTCGCCCAGCACCAATCGGCCGCCGAGCTTGATGAGATGCGGCGCCAGCCATTCGACCAGATCGGTGGCCGGTGTGATCGGGTAGCAGCCGACGAAGCGCACGCCGCCACGCAGCGCGCCGAACGCGACCGCCTGGTTGCCGTTGATCAGCCAGCGCGCCGCCTTTTGTGGCGGATCGAGCCGCAGATCGAGCGCCAGCGCGGGAGCCGCCTGTGCACCGAGCGTCGCGCCCGCCGCATTGGCGGCGATCAGGTCGGCGCCCTTGCCCTCGAAGATATTATCGATGGCGGCTTTCACGTCGTCGCCGCCGATGCCGGTCAGCGCGCAGACTGCGCCGGCGGCGAACATATTGACGCGCTTGCCGCGCAACGCGCGGGCGAGCTTGTTGTCGTTCGGATCGTTCATTGCCAGCGCAATGACACAGCCCTTCGATTTGGCGATGCCGGCCGGCACCGGCCCTTCCGCCGGGTCGGCCAGGATGATGCTATTGCCGTCGAGCGGGATCTCGGCGGCGAATTGCTCCACCTTGTCCCAATCCAGCGCCACGAACAGATCGTAGCAATCCGGCTGGGTTTCGATCGGCGTGGTCGACACCTGGACCAGCGAGGCCGATTCGCCGCCACGCACTTGCGCGCCGAACAATTGCGTCATCATGCCGTAGTAGCCGGCATGCGCCGCGGCGCGCAGGAAGACGGCTCCGGCGGTCATCGCGCCAGAGCCGCCGCTTCCCGCGAATACAACGGCGATAGAGGTGCGGGCCACGTTTCCCGGCCTAGACGTAGCCGAGCCAACGCCAGTAGGTGGCGCCGAGCAGCATCACCAGAGCGAGCGCAACCACAGTCAGCACCAGACCGGTGCGGACGAAGTCGCGGGCGCTAAACGTGTCGGTGCCGTAAGCGACCATGTTCTGCGGCGCATTCACCACCAGGATGAAGCCGAACGAAACCACGAACTGCAGCAGCATGGTCATGCCGATGACGTTGATGCCGGGCGTCGCCACACCTTTGAGCACAGCGATAACGATCGGAATCATGGCGGAAGCAAGCGCGGTGGCGCTGGCAAATCCAAGATGGATCACCACCAGGAACAGGCTCATGGTGCCGAGAATGAACATCGCGGTCGCGTTCTTCAGGCCGAACTCGGCGACGACGATATCGGCGAGCCAGGTCGCGCCCTTAGTTTGCAACAGCGCGGTACCGAGACTGATACCGATGCCGAAGAGGATGACGGTGCCCCACGGAATGCGCGGCTGCGCTTCTTTCCAGGTCAGGATGCCGATGCCGGGCATGAACATCAGCGCGACGGCGGTGATGGTGGTGGTGCTGGTGTCGAAGCTGTGCAGCACGCCTTCGGTGGCCCAGAACGCGATCAGGGTCAGCGAAATGACCAGGAGTTTCACCTCGGAGGCCTTGATCGGCCCGAGCGCGGCGAGCGATTTCTTGATGCCCTCGACGCCGCCGGGGACCTGCGTAACCTCCGGTTTCATCATGCGCGTCATCACGAAATAAAGCGCGACCGACATGGCGATACCGAACGGCGCCGCCGCGATCAGCCACTCCAGCCAGGTGATGCTCTGGTTGAAGGCCTTCTCGATGAAGCCGATGGCGATCATGTTCTGCGCGGCGGCGGTCTTGATACCGACGTTCCAGATGCTCGCGGTCTGCACTGTCACCAGCATCAGCATACTGGCGAACACGCTTTTGCGATCGACACCGAAGGCGGCGATCATGCCTAACGTAATCGGCACCAGACAGGCAACGCGCGCGGTGGTCGACGGCACCATGAAGGCCAGCACGATGCCGACCAGGATCGTACCGATAACGACATTGCGGGTCTCGATGCCGACGCGCGACAGAATGTTGAGCGCGATGCGCTTGTCGAGGCCGGTCAGGGTCATGGCCGCGGCAAGAAACAGCGCCGCGGCGACCAGAACAAGACCGGTCGAGGTGAAGCCGCTGAAAGCCAAAGTGAGCGCGGCGCTGGTGCCCAACAGCACCTTGGGATTGGCGACGTTCGGCGCCAGCCCGAGCAGGAAGGCCATCAGCGCAGCAATAACGATGGCCGATACGGCGTAATCGATCGCCTCGGTCATCCAGACGATGACGGCGAAGACGAGAATGGCGAGCATGCGATGCCCGGCGACCGGCAGAGCGGCGGGCGTCGGCAGCAACAGGACGACGATGAGTGCGGCGATGGCGGCCAACAGGCCCCAGTTCGATGCAAACCAGTTGCCCGGCTTGACGATTGTCCCAGCGGCGCCCGGCGCCGGCTGTGCGACAGTTGACATGGCTCTTTCCCCCGGCGGAGGTATTCCGCTGACTGGATCATCGGCCGTTGCGCCCACCGGACGTTGAGCAAGATCAAAAAGACGAAGATTTAGATGTGGCCGTGGCCGGCCGCGGACCGCCCGGTCGCAACAGGCTTAACAAGAGGTTCGGCGATAGCGCCGTTAACGCAATTCAATTTAACGCGCCGCAATGCACAATATTTTACCGGAAAAAAATTCGCGCGCTCTAACGTGCGGACAATCGCGTCCGCCTTTGTTTGCGTCACACAGTTTTGGTTGCGTCACACAGTGTCCATGCCAACGACAAATTATTTCACCGTCGGGCCCGCCAAGAACACGCGCTATCCGGCTTTGAACTGGCTGGCACGGATCGGCCCCTATAGCAGCGCGCTGTTCGGCTTGCTCGCCGTGCTGCTGCTGTGGGTCGGTGGGCTGTATTACACGCATAATGAGCGCGTTCAGACCGAACGCGCGGCAATTCACAACGTCGAGAACCTGGCGCGCGCTTTCGAGGAACACATCGTCCGCTCGATCCGCACCATCGACCAGACCTTGCTGTATGTGCGCGACACCTATGCGCGCGATCCCGAGCATTTCGACATATCGCTGTGGAGCCGCAACAGCGAGTTTCTCAATGGCATCACCTTTCAGGTCGTCGTCATCGGTAAGGACGGCCGCATGATCGCCAGCAATATTCCCGGTTCGGCGCCGGGAGTGGATTTGAGCGATCGCGAGCATTTCAAGGTCCATGCCGAACGCGAGATCGACGAGTTGTTCGTCAGCAAGCCGGTGCTTGGCCGCGTCAGCAAGAAATGGTCGACGCAAATGACCCGCCGCATCACCATGCCGGACGGCTCGTTCGGTGGCGTCGTCGTGGTGTCGGTCGATCCCGACTATTTATCGCAGTTCTACGGCTCGATCGACGTCGGCGTCCATGGCTCGGTGGCGCTGATCGGCAGCGACGGCATTATCCGGGCGCGCGGCTCGCAAACCGGCGGCGGGGCCGGCGCTTCCATTGTCGGCGGGCCGCTGCTAGCCGCATTTGCGCGATCCAGGGACGGACACTTCGAAAGCAACAGCCAGCTCGACGGTCTCAAGCGGCTCTATATCTATCGCGGCGTCGCGCAATATCCCCTCCTTGTCGTCATCGGCCTGGCGCATGACGACGTCTTCAGCGCCTATGAAAGCAAACACCGGCTCGAACTGATGATTTCGGCCGTCTTGTCGCTTCTCCTGCTTGCCGCCGCCTATGCGATGATGCGCTACCAGAGCATTCTCGCCAAGGCGCGGGACGCCGCCGAAGCAGGCACGCGCGCACGCACCGGCTTTCTCGCCATGATGAGCCACGAAATCCGCACGCCGATGAACGGCGTTATCGGCATGTCGGAAATTCTGATCGACAGCGGGCTTAACGCCGAGCAGTTGCCTTACGCCACAACTTTACGCCAGTTGGCCCAGCATCTGCTCATCATCATCAACGACGTCCTCGATTTTTCCAAACTCGAGGCGGACGGCATCGAGATCGAGCACATCGACTTCGATCTGCACGACGCGGTGTGCAATTCCGTCGGCCTTCTGTCCGGACAGGCCAAGGAACGCGGACTCGCTCTCTCTGTCGGCATCGGTCCGGACGTTCCGCGCACCGTCAACGGCGACCCGGCGCGCTTGCGCCAGTTGCTGCTCAACCTCGCCGGCAACGGGTTGAAATTCACCAGGCAGGGTGGCGTTTCGGTCACCGTCAGCGTCGAGGCGAAATCGACCGCCGAGCGGCCCCGGCTGGTCTTCGCCGTCGCCGACACCGGGATTGGCATTCCGAAGGAAGACCTGCCGCTCCTGTTTCGTGAATTCCATCAGCTCGACAGCACGATCTCGCGCCGCTTCGGCGGCACCGGACTGGGCCTGGCGATCTGCAAACGCCTGATCGACCTGATGGGCGGCACGATCTCGGTCGACAGTAAAATCGGTCATGGCACGACATTTCGCTTCGTGCTCGGTTACGCGAAAGCGAAAGAGCCAGTCAACGGCGACCTTGGCACGTTGAATGCCGCGGACGCTCCGCCGCTACAGGATATGTCGCACGTCGAGACCCGCATTCTCCTGGTCGAGGACAACAAGACCAATCAGATCATCGCCACCAAATTCATCAAGGATCTCGGCTTCTCGATCGACATCGCCAATAACGGCATCGAGGCTGTCGCCGCATGCCGCCGGCAGAGTTACGACCTCGTCTTCATGGACGTGATGATGCCGGAGATGGATGGCATCGCCGCGACCAGGGCCATCCGCGCGCTGCCGAAATGGCAGTGCGATCCTTACATCATCGCACTGACCGCCAACACGCAAAGCCACGACCGGAAAATCTGTCTCGCCGCCGGCATGGACGACTTCATCGGCAAGCCTTTCACGCGCGCCGAGTTGGCCGGGAAATTCGCCGAATTGTTCGGCACGATGCCGGCTATTCCCGCCGCGACGCCGGTGCAGCCGCGGCCCGACGCCGCCGTTCTGGACGTCGATGTCTATCGGACGCTGGCGGAGGCGCTTGGCGCCGAGGACGCCCGGTCCGTTGTGACGACATTTGTCGAAGACACAGAGCGCCGTATCGAGGCGATGGATCGCGCGTTCGGCGCCGGCGATCTTGCCGCGGTGAAAAACGACGCCCATGCGATGAAAAGCTCGGCGGCGTCGATCGGCTTCATGCGGCTGTCGGACGAAGCACGTTCGCTCGAGGCCGCCATCGGCAACCTGCCGCTCGCCGACATCGAAATTTTGACCAGCGGGATCAAGCGCGGTTTCAGCGCCGCGCAGGAAGCCGCCAGACATCTGCCAACGTTGCCTGAAATCTCCGAACCCCTGCACGTATGAGGCCAAAAATGTCATCCGAATCCACCGACTCCCTTGCCCGCTTGCTGGTCGTCGACGACGACCTGGTGCAGCGCAAGATCATCGCCAAAATCGGCGCCCAGGCCGGCTTTCAGACAGCGGAAGCGTCGAGTTTCGAGGAGGCCGAGACCATGTTGCAGGCCGAGCAGTATGATTGCATCACGCTCGACCTGTCGCTCGGGCCGAGGAGCGGCATTCTGCTGTTGCGCACCATGATCGAAACCAAGAATTCTGTTCCGGTCATCATCGTCAGCGGCGCCACCGAACAGGTGCTGCAGACGACCCTCGACGTCGCCGGCAGACTCGCTCTCGACGCCCAGATCATGCACAAACCGCTCGACCTGATCGAGCTGCGTGCCATTCTCGCCGACAAGCAGGCGCGTGCGGCGGAGGCGCGCGGCAGCAAACAGCTTGAATTTTCGCTCTAGGCGTCAAATTTACACGAAAAAGGCGCGCGCCACGCCTTTTATAAGGCCATGACCGCACGCCTTTTCAGCGCCCCTGCAGCTCAGGCAGCGGATTTCACTTCAATCTTCTTGGTCTGGGCCGGCGCCGGTTTAGGAACCGTCACTTTGAGCACGCCCTTGGCGATGTTGGCCCTGATCGCATCGGCATTGACGCCGTTCGGCAGTTCGAGGCTGCGCTCGAACGAGCCATAGCTGCGCTCGATCAGCCGGTAGTTCTTGTCCTTCTCTTCCTTTTCCGCCTTCTTCTCGCCGCGGATCGTGAGAACGTTGTCGGCGACGTTGATCTGCACATCCTTCTCTTCGAGACCCGGCAATTCGGCGGTAATCTCGATTTCCTTGTCGGTCTCGGTCACGTCGATGCTCGGCAGCAATTTGCCGCCATTGCCGCCGAAATCGGTTAGGGCGGGAAAGCCGCGCGTGAAACCATCGAACAGCCGTTCGACTTCACGCCGCAGCGACACAAGCGGGTGCGACGATACGGTCGCGGCATATTCGCGGCCGACCGGAACAGGCGATTTGAGGTTCATTGACGCCTCCTGCTGAAATCTTTTTTGATTTGCCGGCTTACCCGGCAACGGTAATTCAATTCCAGTGCCGCCGGCTTGCATTGATTCAGGTCAAGTCTTCGCAGTGCTGTAATTGCCAGCTGCTCTAAACGTCCTGCCGTTAGAGCGCAGACCTCGCCGTCACGCGCGCAGCGCCATTGTCACGAAATATCTTTTCGGCCTGTGTGGAGTTCAGAAAATCGAGAAAGCGCCGCGCGGGCGGCGAAGAGCCAGATTTCATCACGATATAGAGCCGCATCTTAAGCGGATAAGAGCCATTCTCCATCGTCGCTGTCGACGCCTCGATGCCATCGAGCGTGATCTGGCGTAATTTTGGCTTCTCGGTCAGCAACTGCAGCAAAGTCGCGCCGGAAAACGAATTCGCGATCCCTTCCGCGGCATCGGTATTGTCCTGATCGGTTGCCGCGACCGGCAGGTCGGGACGCTGGCGCAATTTTTCCAGCGCTCTCTGCATGCCTTCAAAATTCGCGTTCAGAAAATCCGTGGTGCTGTCGCTCTTCGGCCGCAAAACGAGCTTTATGTGCTTGCCGTCCGGCCAGGTCGCGAGAGCGCCGTCGTAGATGGCGATTACGTCGCTTCGGGTCAGCTTTTGCGGCTGCGGATGAGACGAGATGAAGACGAAAGGCGTGTCGAGGACAGGCAGAATATCCAGCCCTCTCGCCTTTTCATCGGCTTTCAGAGTGCGGCTGCTCATTGCAAAGTCGAGCGCGCCTTCAGCCGCGGCAAGAATGCCGCCACTGCTGCCCAGGCCCGGGAAGACCACGAGCCTGTCTCCGGGGTATGTCTTGCTGAATTCCTCGCCAAGTTGCTTCAGAAGCCCCAACGAAGCGCCGGTGCCGCCAATTTTCAGTTCCGCGGCGCCACAGCCAACAACCGGCAGCACCGCGATGGCAAGAACCCGTAAGACAAATCGGTACATCGGCGCGCCTCGCATGAAATTGCCAGCCACTCTGAGAGCTAAACCAGAAACAAACACTTACCGGCGGCCGCGGGGCGCATGTCTAATCCAGCTTCTATTTGTGCTCGTCTCCGCAACAAACTGGTTTAACGTCATAGTTAAACGTTGCTTCATCGCGCCCGTTCATATTTGCCCGGCAAAAACAGTCGATCGGGCCTCATAGTTATGAACTTTGTACCGATGCGCTCGATGATCATTGCGATCGGCGGCTGCGTTGCGGCGCTGATTTCGATCAGCATTCCGCTCGGCTATTCGGTGATCGGATACCTGGCGGAGGGCGACCGCTTATCCATGATCGCGGATGTCAATGCATCGCGTGTTTCCCGCTATGTCTATCAGCACGACGCGATGTGGCAATTCCATCGGGTGAGGCTCGCCGAACTGACCGAGATTTCGACCGGCGTCGGCACATCGGTAAAGCAGCGAATCACGACCGCGGAAGGCAAACTGGTGCTGGAAGAGGGATCGGCCGACGGCCCGACACTGTCGAGAAGCGCGCCGATCCTCATGGATCGGAACGAAATCGGCCGCATCGAGGTCGCGGCGAGCGCGCGCCCGCTCATGTTCCGCACTGCTCTGGCAGCGGTCCTGGGCACCCTGTTCGGCGCGATGGCGTATTTTTCCATTCGCATATTCCCGCTGCGCGTTCTCGATCGCGCCAATGAGCAGATACACATCAATACCGCCGAGATCGAGCAGATGCGAGTTGCGCAGGAAGCGCAACGCGCCAAGCTCGAGATCGACCGGCGCGACGAGATCAGCGAACTGGCTGACCGACTGGAGCACGACTTGAAGGGCATTGTGGTCGCGGTCTCCGCCGCCGCGGAAGAAGCCGAGAAGGTGTCGAATATCGTCGCAGAATCGGTCAGTTTCGCGAATAATCAAACTCAGGAACTCACAGGTTCCGCGCAATACGCCATATCGAGCGTGCAAACCATGTCGCACGCGACGGAAGAGCTGAATCTCTCATTCGCCGAGATCGTCGGCAAGATATTGAACTCCTCGGCCGTTGCCCGCAGAGCGACCGTGATGACCGGGCACACCGAATCGATGGTCGAACAGCTGTCTCTGGCCGCTCAAAAGGTGGGCGAAGTCGTCATGCTGATCGGCGATATCGCCGGGCAAACGAATCTGCTGGCGCTCAATGCTACGATCGAGGCGGCGCGCGCCGGTGCGGCCGGACGCGGCTTTGCCGTCGTGGCGCACGAGGTGAAGGCGCTTGCCAGCCAGACGGCCAATGCGACCGACAGCATTTCCAGGCAGGTCGCGGACATGCAAGCGATCACCGCGAAGACTGTGGCCTCGATCCGGGAGATCAGCAGCATCGTTTGCGAGTTCGATCAAGTGTCGGGCGCCGTGACGGCGGTTGTCGAGGAGCAGCAAAGCGCGGCGCGGGAAATAAACAGCAGCGCGCACCAGGCGGCGATCGGAACCGACGGGGTGCTGGACAAGATCAAGGACGTCAACCGAACCGTGATGGGAACGTCATCGGCCGCGCAGGCTTCGCTGCAGGCAGCCAACCTGCTCCGATCCCAAGCCACGAACCTGACCAATTCGCTCGATCAGTTCCTGGTCAGGCTGCGCGCGGCATAATCGCGCCGCTGAACTTAAGAGCGCGCCGCCATGTCGCCTTGCGCCTCAAGCGCCATGCCGGTCATTGGCTCGACCCAGACCATGTGATCCTTCACGGCCTTGACGCCGGGAATGTTTTCGGCGGCGATCTTCAGCGCCTCGCGCTGGCGATCGTCGACAACGACGCCCCAGAGTTCGACGACGCCGTCATGCACGACGACATTGGTCAGCGCCACCGGCGCCCAATGTTCCTTTTTCATTTCCTCAAGCAGCTGCTCGCGAATACCGGCATCATCCTTCGACCGGATCACATCCGGCGCGACGCGCGCCATGCTGACCATCGCGTGCATCAGGTTCGAGCGCGTGACGATGCCGACCAGGATGCTGCCGGACATCACCGGCACGCGCTTGATGCGGTGCTTCTCCATCAGTTCGACGATTTCCTCGAGCGAGGCGTTTTCATCGACCGTCCTGATATCGGTGGTCATCACCTCCGACACCTTGTTGCCGTGCGAATGGGCGTATTCCGTCGCGACCGGGCCCGGCCCCATGAGAAATTCGAGCCAGCGCGATCGGTGGCGCTCGGTTCTGGTTTCGCGACGGCGCAAAAAGTCGCCTTCCGACAGCACGCCAACCAGTATGCCGCTCTTGTCGAGCACCGGCAGACCACTGATGCGGTGCTGCAGCATCAGCCGGGCCGCCTGCAACACGGTCGACTCCGGATCGATCGAAATCACGTTGCGGGTCATGACATCGCTGGCGATCATGGCGTTTCTCCTGTTTTTCAAGATGATA
The DNA here is from genome assembly GCA_903839845.1 of uncultured Hyphomicrobiales bacterium. Taxonomy (GTDB): domain Bacteria; phylum Pseudomonadota; class Alphaproteobacteria; order Rhizobiales; family Xanthobacteraceae; genus Pseudolabrys. Next base: position 19,090 of record CAIMEA010000018.1, on the reverse strand, counting down.
AAACCACGCCGCCGCGACCGTGCAGTTGATGCAGGTCAAGGGCGGCCAAGTCCTTGGCCAGGTGGGCAAAACCGTGGGCAAGCACGCGCAAAATGAATTGCCCAGCCGATTCATTTGGCGTTAGCGTCCGCGCCAAGGCCGTCGAACCGGCAGCCATAAAAAGCAGTTCAAGGGGAAGAAACATGAGCGACAGCAACCGGAATAAACCCGCCGCGGCATCGCCCGCGATCGGACGGCGCACATTATTGGCCGCGACGACGGCGATCGCCGCCGCGAGCATCTGGCCCGGCCGCGCCACCGCGCAAAGCACGGCTTCGCCAGCGTCGCCGTCGCTGCCGGCGCGCGGTGAATTCGTGGTGCGCGGCGCCCATGTGCTGTCGATGGACGACAAGATCGGCGACTTCCCGACCGGCGACGTGCATGTGCGCAACGGCGCCATCGTCGCGGTGGCGGCAAGCGTCGCCGCTCCCGGCGCGCAAGTCATCGACGGCAAGGGCATGATCTGCATGCCGGGCCTCATCGACACGCATTGGCATCACTGGACGACGTTCCTGCGCCCTGCGTTGCGCGCCGACGATCCGAAAAAGACCTATTTCCCGGTGACCGCCGCGGTCGGCCAGCATTATACGCCCGAGGACAGCTATCAAAGCGTGAAGCTGAGTCTGGCCGAGGCTATCGGCGCCGGCGTCACCACCACGCACAACTGGGCGCACAATGTCCGCAGCCCGGCGCATGCCGACGCAGAGGTGAAGGCAATGCGCGAGAGCGGCCTGCGCGGTCGCTTCGCCTACGGCCCGGCGCAAGGCATGCCGAACGATCAGCCGATGGATCTTGCCGACTGGGCGCGCATGAAGAAGGAGCTGGCCAAGGACGCCCTGATCGGGCTCGGTGTCTGCTCGCGTAATATCGACGCATCGAACGCCTCACGCGGGGCGATCAATGCCGACATGGCAAAGAAGGAATGGGGCGCGGCGCGCGATCTCGGCCTACCGATCACGCTGCATACCAATGGCAGCGCCAATATCCAGTTGCTCGCCGCCAACAATCTGCTTGGCAAGGATGTGCAACTGGTGCACCCGCTCAATCTCGCGGCCGGCGACTTCGAACTGCTGGCCAAACACGACGTGCGCTACAGCATCTCGCCGACCGGCGAGGCCGGCCGCACCGGTGAGACCCAGCTGGCCGAACTGCTGCAGGCCGGCGTCAAGGTCAGCATCTCCATCGACAACGTCACGGCCGACCGCTGCGACTGCTTTGCCTGCGCCAAGATGCTGCAGATTCTCAACCGGCACCGCACTGCCGGCAAATACAGCCTGACCACCCGGAGGCTGGTGCAGATGATGACAATCGACGGCGCGATCGATCTGGGGCTTGCCGACAAGACCGGCTCGCTGACGCCGGGCAAGCGCGCCGACCTCATTCTGGTCAAGACCGGCACGCCGAACATGAAGCAGATCGGCGACCCCTACGATGCGCTGGTGCAGCAGGCGCAACCTTCCGACATCGACACCGTGGTGGCGGACGGCCGCATTCTGCTGCGCAAGCGCGAATTCACCGCGCTCGATTATGAGAAAGTCGCCGCCGACACCAACGCCACTTTCGAGGCGTTGAAGGCGCGCGCCAAGTTCAGCTAGCGCCAAGGACGGCCCGGCGTTTCACGCAAAAAAAGCCCCGGCCAATTGAGCCGGGGCAGGTTCACCAAAAACGTCGGGGAAGAACGACGTCAGGCGTAGAACTCCAAAATCAGGCGTTCAAGCGGTTGAGCGCGGCCTGGTTGCGCAGCACGATACGGCGCGAACTCGGCACCGAAATCGCCGCCGAATTTTCCAGCTGCGTCAGCGTGCGCGACACGGTTTCGATGGTTAGGCCGAGATAATCGGCGATATCCTGACGCGACATCGGCAGTTCGACGGTGTTGCCGGCCGGGGCGCGCGATGCCATCTCGAGCAGGAAGCCGGCGACGCGCTCCTGCGCGGTCTTGATCAGCAGCATGATGTGCGCCTGCGCGCGCTGCAATTCCTTCGCCGTCATGGTCCAGAGCTGGTTGGCGACGTCATGGCTGCGTCCGGCGAGCGCGACCACGCTGCTGCGCTTGATCAGCATCACCTTGCATTCGACGATCGCCTCTGCCGAGAAGGAATGCACCTCGCCGATTTCAAGACCGAAAATATCGCCCGGCAGGTAGAAGGCGCCGATCTGGCGGCGGCCGTCGTTCAGCACCTTGTAAGTGCGCACCGCGCCGCTGATGACCTTGTAGAGATATTCGGCCGGCTCGTTCTCGCCGTAGATTTCGCCGTTGCGGGCGAAGGGCATGGCCGCGCCCATCAGTTCGATCGATTCGCCGAGCAAGGCCGGCGGCGGGACGTTGCGCGCGACGCGAGCGGTCGGCAGCGGGTAGGAATTGCGGTGGGTCAGGGACTGGGTGTGCATGACGCTTGGCCCTCGATGAATTCGATGGTCTTCGATACCGCTGGCGTCAGGCTGTCGAAATTCAGATAATCACCATAGGTAGTTTCCCATAGGCGGCCGGGTTCGTGCCCGGGCGCGCCCGCCAGCCGCCTCGCACCCTTCGGGCTCATGCCATATACCATTGATTCATCTAGGGTTTTTGCCAAGGACGAGGGTCACCAATTGTGGCGCTACGGCGCGGCGCCGACCGCCGTGGCGCTGGCGCTGGCGGCGCGGGCGCTGCTGTTGCCGATTCTGCATACCGACTCGCTGTTTCTCTATTTTCTGCCGCCGGTTTTGATCGCCGCCGGAATCGGCGGTCGCGGGCCCGGGCTGCTGGCAACCGCCCTCAGCCTTGCCGCCGCCTATGCGCTGACGCCCGACCTCGCCGACTTTTCCACGGTGTCAATCGTCAGCGGGGCCACTTTTCTGGTGCTGGCCATCGGCGTCTCCTGGGGCGGCGAACAGGTACACCGAAGTCAGATGCGCGCCAAAATCATGACCCGCAATGCCCTGGCGCGCGAAGCGCATTTGCAATCGATTCTCGATACCGTCCCGGAAGCGATGATCGTCATCGACGATCACGGCATCATCCAGTCATTCAGTTCGGCCGCCGAGCGGCTGTTCGGCTGTCCCGCCAGCAAGGCGATCGGGCAGAACGTGCGAATTCTGATGCCGGAGCCCTATCGCGAAAACCACGATGGCTACCTGAACCGCTATATGTCCACAGGCGAACGCCGCATCATCGGCATCGGCCGCGTCGTCGTCGGCAAGCGCATGAACGGCTCGACCTTTCCGATGGAACTGGCGGTCGGCGAGATGAAATCCGGCACACAGCGTTTTTTCACCGGCTTTATTCGCGACCTGACCGAACGGCAACAGACCGAAGCGCGGTTGCAGGAATTGCAGTCCGAACTGGTGCACATTTCACGGCTGACGGCGATGGGCGAGATGGCCTCGACTTTGGCGCACGAACTCAACCAGCCGCTGGCGGCGATCTCGAATTATCTCAAGGGTTCGCAGCGCATGCTCGAAGGCGCCGGCGATGAAAAATCGGCGACATTAAACGACGCGCTCGGCAAAGCCGCCGATCAGGCCATGCGCGCCGGGCAGATCATCCGCCGCCTGCGTGACTTTGTCTCGCGCGGCGAAAGCGAGCGGCGGGTGGAAAACATCATCAAGCTCGTCGAAGAGGCAAGCGCGCTGGCGCTGGTCGGCGTCAAGGACCGCCGCATTCGCGTCCAGTTTCAATTCGACCCGACCGTCGATTTGGTTCTAGCCGACCGCGTCCAGATTCAGCAGGTGCTGCTCAACCTGATCCGCAACGCCATGGACGCCATGGAGAGCGCAGCCGTGCGCGAACTAACCATCGCAGTGGTTCCGGACGGAGGCAGTCAGATCCGCGTCAGCGTCTCCGACAGCGGCTCCGGCATCGCCCCGGAAATCACCGAGCAGCTATTCCAGCCATTCATCACCACCAAGCGACAGGGCATGGGCGTCGGCCTGTCGATTTCCCGCACCATTATCGAGGCGCATGGCGGGCGAATCTGGGCGAAAGCCAATCCCGGCGGCGGAACGACTTTCCATTTCACGCTCGCCGCCGTAGAGGAAGGGGATGTCGACGATGCAGCCTGAGCCGATCATTTATGTGATCGATGACGACGACGCCGTGCGGCAGTCGCTGGAATTCCTGCTGAAGACGGCCGGGATGACGGTGCGCGGCTTCGAGCACGCCAAGGCCTTTCTCGACATCCTGCCACGGGTCGAGCACGGCTGCGTCATCACCGATGTGCGCATGCCGGGAATGAGCGGCATCGATCTGCTGCGCAGCCTGAAAGACACCAACCCGGAACTGCCGGTGATCGTCATTACCGGGCACGGCGACATATCGCTGGCGGTTGAGGCCATGAAAATTGGCGCGATCGATTTCCTGGAAAAACCGTTCGACGACGACCAGTTGATCGCCGCGGTGCGCGCCGCGCTCAACCGCGATGCCGGCGTCGTCAAGCGCAAGGCCGAGCTTGGCGAGATTACGGAGAAGCTGGCGGAACTGTCGAACCGCGAACGCCAGGTGCTCGATGGTCTGGTCGCCGGCAAGGCCAACAAATCAATTGCTTTCGACCTCGGCATCAGTCCGCGTACGGTCGAAATCTACCGCGCCAATGTCATGACCAAGATGGCGGCCAACAGCCTGTCCGATCTGGTGCGCATGGCGATGCTGGCCGATATTATGGACTAGCGCGTTTTCGAGCGAAGTGGATACCGGTTCGCGTGAAGAAAACGCTACAAACAAAAGACCAGAGCCCCGGCTTTGATTCCATCAAACCCGGGGCTCTGGCGGCGGGAAGCCGTGTGCGCGCTATTTGAAGGTCTCGTCGCCGGTAATTTCGCCGGCGGCAAAGCGCTTCCAGCCATTGGCCTGCAAACGAACATCCTGCGCGGCCGACAGAACGGCGCCGCGCGCCCGGTTGATGCCGCCGAGCGGCGCGTGAACTTTCAGGCCCTGATACGGATTGAAGGCGAGCCGCTCGCAGAACTGCTGCTGCGCCGGTGACGTAAAGCCCTGCGGGTAGATGTCGATACGCGCGACCTTTTGCCAGCCGGTGACCGCGCCGCGCCATCGCACCAATGCGTTGTCGATCGGCTGATGCGGCGGATCGTTGCGCAGTTGCACCTGCAGGTCGAAGCAGACGTGATTGTTGTTGGCGGGATCGAGCCGCGCCTGCAACCGTTGCTGCAGATAATAAAATGAACCGCCCGGCCCGCCATATTGCGCCTGCTGGTCGCAGGGCGTCGCCGCGTATTTCACCTGCGAGTCGCCCAGCGCGAACGGCGTTACGCTCGACCAGGCGACGCTTTGCAAGGTCGGATAGACCTTGTCGCCCTTCCACAAATTATAGGCGCCCCGCGGATGGGTGATGTAGTGCCAGGCGACGAAAGGGTTTTTGAGCCCGTCACAGCCGCCGGCCTTCCCGCAGGCCGAATGGAAATCCAGAAGCTGCTTCGGGTCTCCGGCGAAAAAAGCGTCGTGGCCGTTGAACAACAGGTCCTGCGTATTGCCTTCGTCGGTCGGCAGCGCGTTGCGTTCGCCTCTGACGCCAATCAGCTTAATCGCCATGCTGCGAAAGTCGGGCGTGCGGTCGTCGCCCGGCGTATCGCGCGCGTTGGCGAAGCGCACCCACGCTTTGTATTTCTTCTCGACGCCGGGAGTGCCGGCGAAAACGCCGACATTGAGCCGCGGCGACAGAAACGCATTGACCGTTACATCGGCCTTGACGCAGGCATTGGCGGCGGAAGCCGCCGCGCCTTGCGTTTTGTCGATCGCCTGTTGCTGCGCGACCGCGAGCTTGACGAGACCATCGATGGCCGCCTGCTCGCGGGCGTTATCAGGCTTGACCGGCGGCACCTCGAAATAAAGCCAGTTCGCCAGCACGATGACGACCAGCGCCGCCACGACCCCGCCGATGACGGCGAGCAGCGACTTGGCGGCCGGTGCCAGAAAATGCGCAATGCAGCCGAGAAAGCCGGCGACACAGCACAGCGCGTTGCGAACCTTGCACCAGAAGCCTTCGCCATAGACGCATTTCGGCAGTTTGCCGTGGCCGGCCGCGGCCAGGATCGCGTCGGCGGCCTTCTCGGCGATCATGTAAACCGCCGAGACGATGAACATGCCGGGAATTTTCGGGAACGCCGACGCATCGACGACGCGCAGATTGCTGGTGCCGTAAACGCGGAAGTTCGAGTCGAGCACGGCCAGCGGGTCGCTGCGCGGGCCGATGGCGCAGGTGCAGGAGGCGTGATGGCCCCAGGCATTGTCCTTGACGAATTGGCCGATCTGCTCGCGGGTCTGGACCGCCTTGCCGGGAATTTGCTCTTCCGCGATCAGGTCGGCGATCGGCGCGGTCAACGTGCGCACGAACTTGACGCCATCGACGACCGAGTCGAGATCCTCACCGTCCTTGTCGGTGCCCTCCTGGAAATAATGAAAGTTGATCGCCGGCGGATCGAGCGGATCGTTCGTGCGCAGCTTGACGGTGCCGCCGTGATTTTCCGTGTGCGCCTTGAGAATGCACCAGGTCATCACATCGAGATTGTCGGCGATCAGTTTGGAGTAGCCAGGGAAATAGCCCCTGAACTTGCCGAGCAGCGCGAACATGAACAGGTCCGGCACCGGCCGCGACACCTGCGAGCGGTTGATGACCGCGATCGCCGCGCCATTGGTGGTGTAGACGCCTTTGCGCCACCAGTGATTCCAGTGCTTGTACTGCGGGTCGCTGGTGGTGAAAGTCGCGCCTTTCAGCACGGTCCACGGCTGCTTCAGCCGGCTGACGACGCCGACCTCGTAGCGATCCTGCAAATTCTTGCCGACGCCCTGCAGATTGACCCGCGTCTTGATGCCGAGCGCTTCCATTTCCTCCTTCGGCCCGATGCCGGACAGCATCAGAAGTTGCGGCGTGTTGAAGGCGCCGCCCGAGAGGATGACTTCGCGCGCGGCATAGGCCTTCTGCGCCGTGCCGGCGGTCTTCGACGGATCGTAGGCGGCGCGATACAGCCTGGCGCCTTTGAGATAGGCGACGCCGATGGCGCAATTGCGCTCGTCGAACAGCACCTCTGTCGCCAGCGCATTCAGTTCGATTTTAAGCCGGTCGGGATGGCGGCGCGCGACGTCGAGCACGAATTCGCGCGTGCCGTTGCGGGCGTGGCCGCGCGTGGTCAGTGGCGGGTAATGAACGCCAAAGGCATTCTTCTTGACCAGCCGCCAGTCGTTGGGATCGCCCTTGCCCTTGAAGAACCAGGTGATGCGCTCCCACAGGCCGGACAATTCCCAGACCACCGTCCACACCGATTTGGTGATGATGTCGACCAGTTCGTGGTCGCGGATCGCCGCTTTCGGAATTGCTTTCTCGGTTTGCAGCCAGCCGGAAAAGCCGTGCCGGCTCGGATTGAGACCGGTCAACTTATACAGCCACCGCATCAGGAAGCGATGATGGAAGTTTTCCAGCCGCTGGAAATAGCGCCGCATCGGCTTGGCGCCCCAGGACGGATCGTCCATTAATTGCGCGACGTGGTCCCAATCCTCGTTGTTGGGATAGATCATGATCATCGCGTTGTGCGCGGTGCAGCCGCCGAGCGTGCCGGCGCGCGGATACAAGACGCCGTCCTTCGCCTTGACGAATTTGTCGTCGCGCTCCTGCTGCACGGTGTCGGCGTAATGGCGGACGAAGAAGTCCCACTTCATCGCCTCGTTTTCCGACGCCATCGGGTGGAAGGTCGGCACTTCATAGTCAGCCGGCAGCCGATCCTTGCTCACCGGCCCGTCGCCTTGCAGCAGTTTCGGATCGCCGCCCGCCTCTAACAGCAACACGGTGTGGCCGGCCTCGGCCAGACGCGCGGCGACGACGCCGCCGCCAGCGCCGGAACCGACGACGATATAGTCGTATCCAGGTGATTGCGCGTTCACGGCCCTCTCCCCCCGACCCTATCCGAGTGTCGGTTCTGCCTTACATGGTCTTGAGAAACTCGATCAGCGCCCGCTTGTCGCCGTCGGCGAGATTGCTGCCGAAATAGTGTCCCTTGTTGACGATGAAGTCGGGACACTTGTTCAGCGACAGCAATTCCGGCACGCGCTTGACGAAGACCTCGGTCGCCTGCGCGTCGGTCGCATTCGGCGGCAACGACTTGAGGTCGTGTTTGAGCTTGAGCACCAGATCGATCAATTTCTTGGTGTGCGCGATGCGATCTTTCGGGTCGGTGCTCTCCGAAAGCGGGTTGAGATTGGCGAGCAGGTTGACCGGCGTGCCCTTCGGGATCGGTCCGATCTCGAGGTCGCCGGCGGTGGTGAACAGCCAGGGCGCCAGATAATGCAGCCACGCGCCCCAGGTGCCGGCGAAGTAACTAAGGTCGCCCGGCAGATAGCCGGCCGGCACTTTCAGCCAGCTGGTCGCGGTGGTGCGCAGGATATGGCTCGGCCCCGGCACCTGGTTGCCGATGATCGGATCCCTGGCGCGTTTTTCCGGCCACAACATCTGCTCGATCGCCTGATCGAAGGCTTTCAGCCGGCCGGCGACGCTGGGGTCGCCGTTGAAATCGCCGACCGAATTGTTCTGCAGAAATGGCGCCGACGACCACACGCTCACGAGAGACGCGGGGCGCACATAGCCACGCCCGCCGCCCGGCATGTCGTAGTCGAACGGCGTGCCATCGATCGGATTATAGAACGTGACCTTGCCGGTCGCCGGCAGCGTCTTGTAGGTCTCGGACGAGAAATTGTCCCAGATATTGTCGCGGATCGCATTGGTCGCCAGCGGCGAACAGGCATTGATGCCGATCTCCTGAATCGAGACGCGGCGGTCGGTCGACAGAAAATTATTGTCGAGGAAATCCGGCTTCTTCACCTCGGCGCGCATCCAGTCGAAATAGGCGCCCGTATTCTCGATGATCTGCCCGGCCTTGCACGGTTGCCCGAACAGACAGACGTTCGGCGGCTGCTTCGACGAATGGCAACGCGCGCAGTTTTCCGCGAATATTGTCTTGCCCTGGTCGAGCCTGCCGGCGTCCGGCGGATTGGCCTTGCCTTCCGGCGTGTCGGCGAGTTTGTCCGGCCGCGCGGTCTTGACGAAGAACAGCGCCAGATCGGCGGTCTGATTCTCGGTCGTCTTCCAGTAGGACGAGTTCTTTTCGTTGGTGGCGATCGGAATCGGCGTGATGCGTTTGCCGCCGACCAGCGGATTGAAGTGCAGCAGCCATTCCTCGCTGAACAGGCCGATGTTGAGATAAACGCGGTTGAGCGCACCCAGCGCGCCGACCGAATCCGATCCGTCCTTGAGAACCCGCGGCGTGAACACCGTTTCCTTCGGGATGAACAGGCCCGGCGGAGTCAGGTCTTTGGTCGCCGCCTTGGTCTGCGGGTAGTCGTCGAATTGCTTGTTGTTGAGACCGCCGCCGGCCAGCTTTTCTTTCCAGGCCTCACCGGCGATGAGTCGCGGCATCACGTTATAGACCGCGTTCATGGTGCGCGGATTGTTGATGTTGTCGGTCGACACGAAAGAAGTATCGAGCGCGCCGGGCTGCGACGTATGGAACAGCTGGAAGATGAAGTTCGATTTCACATCGACCGGATTCCACACGAAGATGCGGTCGACCCAGAAATACTGCGCGCCGGGATTGGAATTAAGATTGGCCCATTGCGGATTTTCAGGATCCTTCGGCGCGTTGGTCGGCGCCGGCCCGACATGGCAAAAGCCGCAGGACATGCCGACGCGATAGGGACGCACGAGGTCCTTGTTGTTGTAGAATTCCTTGTCGGCATAAAAGGCGTCGGGATTTTTCTTGATCGCCTCCAACCATTTCTTTTCCGCTTTCTCGTCGAAAGCCGGGTTGGGAAACAGTCGCAGGCCGACGACACCGGTGGGCTCGCCATAGAACGAGCCGACCGGCATATTCTTGCCGCGCGAACCGAATTTAACGCCGGGATACTTCTTTTCGTCGGCATAGGGATCGGGCTTGTCGCAACCCGGCCCGGTGCCGTTGCGGATGTCGAGCCAAAGGCCGTATTTGTCCGGCTTGGTGGGTTGCGTGAAGCAGGGCTCGTTAATCAGCCCGTACCATTTGAAACGGTTGCTGCGGTTTGGCGTGAACCAGGAATATTTGGAGTCGGTCTTTATCTTTTCCTGGCACTGCTCGAAGGTCAGCGAGGCGAACTCCGACGTCGTATAGTCCTTGCCGTCCGGCCCGACGCAGTAGCCGATGCGCGGCGACGACGAAATGATCTTGAGCAGATCGAAGACGCCGAAGGTATTGTTGGCCATGTAGTCCCAGAAGCGATCATTGCCACCGCTCCAGACGATCCAGTTGTTGCGGCCCTTCACCTCGTTTTCGGTGAGCACGACGGACGGATCGCTGGCGCGCTTGTAGCCACCGTCCATGTCGGCGAAATAATCTTCGTTGGCGGCGGGGAAACTGTCGGCGTCGCGGCCATTCGCCATCGCTTCGTCGAGGACCGTGCCGGGCTCGGGCTCCTTGCCGCAACCGGCCAAAGTGAGGATCGCCGCGACAGCGGCCAAACCGATAACAAAGCGGCGGAAAGCCATTGGAACCCCCCACTTATCTGCTCGCTTCACCCGGACGGCGATCTGCGAAGCCATTCAATCGAGGCGGACGGACTACAACCTGAGATGGTCTATAATTATACAAACTCTTATGCCGTGCAACTAAAGATTCCCCGGCGCGCGGCCTTCCCGCGCCGGTCGACACTCACGGCCGTGCCGTCGGCCGCATCGACCGCAGCATGTCGGCTAGGGTCGCCTGCGCGCCCGGGAAAATTTTGTCGCCTTTCATGAACGTGCTGGCGATATCCAGCGCCAGCGAGCGGTAGCTCTCGAACTGCGACTCGCTGAACCATTGGTCGGCGGTCGGCTCATGCGGGAACGCCGGATTGGCGTCGGCATAGCTGCGCACGCCGGCACCCTCGACCCAGCTGGTGCCGTGATAGGCCGGCTTGATGTAAAGGATGACGCCGTTGTCGCAGTCATCGCCGTCGGCGCTGCGATAATCGATGGTGCCGATGGCATAATACGGAATCGGCGAACGTGGCCGCACCTCCTGGTGCAACGCGTTGCATTTGTCGATCGCGCTCTGCAGCTCTTTGGCTTTCGGACGGTTCTTGAGGTCGCCGAGGTCGGGAAATTCGATGCGCACGCCGAGATCGATGTAGGTCTTGCGCAAGGCATTGCCGAGATCTTCATACTGGAAATCCGGATCGCAGCCGGCGTCGATGGCGAGAATGAAGCGGCAGCGCCGCCGCACCATTTCGTAGATGCCGAGATTTTCGAAATGGCCGCCGTCGGACAAATAGACCCACGGCTTGGTGTCGGTGGTCAGGCCGAAGGTTTCCTCGACAAACGGACGGATCGCGGTCGACGGGCCTTCCTCTTTATAGGTGTCGTTGCCTTCCTTGCCGGGATTGCCGAGCCACCAGCCGAGCCGCACGTTGAACAGCGCCAGCAGGATCGCCGTCGACGTCGTCGAGTGATAGCCCATGTTCGGACTGGCAGCGGCGCCGGAGATCGCCATCGCGGTGCCGAGCGAGATGCCGCAAGGCGGCGTGTCGCCGCCATATTCCGTGCTCAAGCGATAGCCTTTAAAAGCCGCCCCGGAATGCAGCGGGCTGACGGTGAAGGATTCGGCCTTGCGTTGCTGCCAGGCCAGCCGCGTCGCTTTCACGACATTGAGCGTGATGTTGACGACATGGAACAGACAGAACGTGTTGCGGCCGGTCGGCTCGTAAGGCTTCGGCGGCCAAAGCTGGTGGGCTTTCAGATTGTCTTTGCCGTCGAAGCCGGTGAACTGGTCGGGGCAGCGCTCCTGACGCGAGGCGCCGAGATAGGCGCGCACCAGCCGGTTGCGATAAAGGGCGTGAATCGAGAACCGGTTGATATTGATCTTGCGCGAGGCGAGCGTCGCCACGAATAGAGCCGCGAAAAAACCGATGCCGAGCCACAAGTAAATATAGCCATAGGTCCATAGCTCGTCGGTGAGCCCCTTCATCAGCGAGTCGCCGAGCAACACGAGATCGAGCGTGATTGAAATGCCGACGACAAGCACGGCGGCGAACAGCGGCCCGGCGATGGCCATGCCGATCTTCGCCCACGGCGAGCCTTCGCCCTTCTCGCCGGGCTTCGACTTCGCGGCCGAGCCGGATTTGCCGATCAACGCGGTCAGAATGCCGGATACGCCGCCGACGCCGGCGACAATCTGCGACACCCAGGCCGGCGCCAGGTCGATCAGAACATAACCGCCAGCGAAGCTGATGAAGGTCGTCAGCATCCAGATCACGCCGGAGGCCATCACCCAGCCGGCGGCGCGGCCGAGCCATTCGCGGTCCGCGTCAGAATTGGTTTCGTAGCTGACCAGGCCGACGAAAATCATTTCGGCGAACAATTGCGCCAGCAGAACCCACGGCACGCCGAAAATCACCGGCACCAGAATGGTCCAGATCGACGGAGCGTGCATATCAGAATAGGGCATCATCAGCGTGAAGAGATGTGCGCCGAGGCCGACAAGGCCGCCGTAAATCAATCCCGACGCGGTCCAGGCGAGAAAATCCCGTAGCGTCGCGTGCGACGGCCGGCCGGCCAGCCAACCGGCGGCAAAGATCGGCAGCGCCACGGCCGCGCCGACTAAAATCGCCGCGAACGCCGACGCATGGCCGGCCAGCATTGCGCCGCTTTTCGACGTCAGCGCGCCGGTCACGAAAAACGCCGACAGGCCGCTCCAGATCAGATCGTTGAATTGAAACTGCGTCTGCGTGGCGTTGTAGGGGTCATCCGTCTTGGCGCAATCGGGTGGCGGCGGCGGCCGGCGAGTCGGCCGGCGGCTGGTGGTGAAAGCCTGCGCGAGAAGCAGGCAGGCAACGCCGATGAGCGCGCCAACGAATTGCGGCCACCAGATCGTGTCGAGGCGCGCCACCTCGACCGCGCCGGTGATGACGAATTTCAGCACCAGCAGAACCACCGCGATGGCCGGAATGATCACCAGCCAGTTGAGCAGCAGGTTGCGCAGATAGATGGCGATGCCGGTCCAGGTATCCGCCGACAGCAGGCCGACGCGCGGCGTCAGGAAATTGCTGTAGGAGCGCAGCCAGGACAATTCCGGCGGTTCGACGTCGGGACCATCGGGACGGCTGCGCAGGTTCTGCCAGACGGTGGGGAAATCGTCGCGATGGCGCCAGGCTGATAGCCACGAGCCGATATAGCCGCCACCGGATACAGTCGATAGATAATGAAAGCGGCTGAGGAACGACAAATTGGCTTCCTGCTCGAGCAGGCGCGGCAAATCGGTCGTGTCGGGGTCGGGCAAAGTCGTCGGCTGTTTCGGCAGCGGCGCCAAAGTTTCCTTGGCCAGCGCCTGGATAATGCCGAGACAGAAAGTGGCGCTACGAATGCCGCCGCCGGAGCAGCACAAAGCCGCGCTGCGCAGTTTGCCGAGTTGGCAATAGAACGCCTTGCGGTTGGCGACCCAATTCCGCTCTTCGTTCTTGCCGCTGCGTCGGTCGGCGTCCTTGTCGTACCGGTTGCTTTCGTGCTCCTGGCCGGCGGCGAGCCGTTTCAGTTCATCGACGATCGTCTTGGTCTCGGGATTGGTCAGGTCGTGAATGGCCTCGGCTTCGGCGGCCAGCACCTGCTCGATCGATAACGGCTCCACGATCCCCTCCCCACCGTCCCGTTCACGCGTAACCTAGCCAGAGTCGTTAGTTGTCCAATAAAAATGAACACCTATAAGTTGCACCCTAATGCAGCAACCGATGCGACCGCAAGGCCTTTGTGCGATGCCGTTTAGTTCGGGCCGTGTCCGGAGGGAAATGCCGCGGGCTACTTCTTGCCGCCGATCCCGCGCATGAAGCTGGCGCGGATGGCGACCGGATCGCGCTCGGTCTTGCCGACACCGGGTTCGCCATCGATGCGCGCGGCGATCAGGCTCGGCCCGCCGCCGTCAAGCGCGCCCGCCATCAGCTTTTCGAACTCGCCTTCTTCGGCGGCCCAGGCGCTGTTGGCGATGCCGGCGCCGCGCGCGATGGCGACGATATCGGCGGTCGATTGGCTCGCGGTCGGCTGCGAACCGGTGATCTGATAGATGCCGTTGTCCCACACCACTATCGTCAGGTTCTTTGGCGCCTGCATCGCCACCGTCGTCAGACAGCCGAGCTGCATCAGCAGCGACCCGTCGCCTTCGAGCGCGACGACATGGCGTTTCGGCTGGGCGATGGCGACGCCGAGCGCGATCGGGATCGTCAGCCCCATGCTGCCGAGCATGTAAAAATTCTGCGGCCGCTGGCCGGTCTCCCACAGATCGAAATTGGCATTGCCGATGCCGCCGATTACCGCCTCGTCACGTTTGAGCAGCGCCACCAGCCGCCGCGTCAGATCGAGGCGGCTCATCACATTAAGATTATGAAAGGCGCTGCTCATGCCGCGAACACCTTTCCGCCGGTCAACAAGGGCGACAGGATGAACACCACCGGCGCCTGCGTCGCATAAGCCTGCTTGATCGAACGATCGACGATGAAGGCCAGTTCGTCGTGCCGGGTGATGGTGTGATTTTCAATGGCCAGTGCATCGAGCACCGGCCGCATCGTCTTGGCGACCAGAGCCTGGCCGAGATTGAATTCGCCGAGCGTGCCGCGTTCCGACACGAACAGCAGCGCCGGAATCTGCGACGGCGCCACCAGCGAGGCGAGCGCGTTCGGCAGCGTGGCAAAGCCCGAGGTTTGCATCAGCACCGCGCCGCGCAAGCCGGCCATATAGGCGCCGGAGACGACGCCGACGGCTTCCTCCTCGCGCGTCGCAGCGAAGACCGTGAAGAAAGAGTCGACATGCAGCGCCGCGATCAATTTGGTTAGGACGCGGTCCGGCACATAGACGATCAGTTTGACGTCGTTGGCTTTGAGTATCGCCAGCACGATCTCGTGCCACGGTTTGTCGGCAGGCGCGGCGGTGGTTTGGCTCATTCTCGGACCGGTATTCTGCGGCGCGTTCGCCGCCGGAAAGGCGACTATGACGCAGGAGATTTTTCCCGCAAGCGACCCGTGGCGCGGCGTACCGAGCGTCACGCGCCAATCGCCTAACTTTATGCAGCATCTATTTTATGCCGAATATTTAGGCAAATATGTGTCTACTGTATGCAATAGCTCAAGGTTTGCCGCCTGCCTAAATCTTGGCCGGTGACGGCTTTCGACGTCGTATCAGGCTCTTAAGCCGCTTAACGGCCCGCGTGGACGATTGGCACGACCTTTGCGGATAAGCCCGGTAGTTCCATCGGGAGGTTTGTCATGAAGCGTCGTGAATTTCTCAAATCAGCGGGCGCGGCCGCCGCCACCGCCGCCGTGTCAGGTCCGTCGGTCATATCTTCGGCCAAGGCGCAATCGCGCAAGGAGACGATGCTGATCGTGTCCGAAAGCGGCCCCAACAACATCGACATCCATGGCGTCGGCACCAACGTGCCCGGCTATGAGGTGTCGTGGAATTGCTACGACCGCCTCATCAGCCACGAGATGAAGTCGGTCGATGGCAAGCCGTATTACGATCGCGACAAGTTCAAGATGGAACTGGCCGAGGATATGAATGTCGGCGACATGTCGGTTACCTTCAAGCTGAAGAAGAAGGCGACCTTCCAGGACGGCACGCCGGTCACCGCCAAGGACGTCAAGTGGTCACTCGATCGCGCCGTCAGCGTCGGTGGCTTCCCGACCTTCCAGATGGGCGCCGGCTCGCTGACCAAGAAGGAACAGTTCGTCGTCGTCGACGACAACACCTTCCGCGTCGACTTCGCGCGCAAGGATCGGCTCACCATTCCCGATCTCGCCGTGATCGTGCCCTGCGTCATGAATTCCGGCCTGGTGCAGAAGAACGCCACCGAGAAGGATCCGTGGGGTCTCGAATACACCAAGCAGAACACCGCCGGCAGCGGCGCCTATAAAGTGACGAGCTGGGTGCCCGGCACGGAAGTCATCATGGAGCGCAACGACGCCTGGGTCGGTGGCAAGCTGCCGGAAACCAAGAAGATCATCTGGCGCATCGTGCCATCGGCCGGCAACCGCCGCGCCTTGCTCGAGCGCGGCGACGCCGACATCTCCTACGATCTGCCGAACAAGGATTTCGTCGAACTCAAGAGCGCCGGCAAGCTCGACATCGTCTCGACGCCGTACTCGAACGGCATCCAGTACATAGGCATGAACGTGAAAATTCCGCCGTTCGACAATCCGAAAGTGCGGCAGGCGGTTGCCTACGCCATTCCGTATCAGAAAATCATGGACGCGGTGCTGTTCGGTCTCGCCAAACCGATGTACGGCGCGCCGGCCGGTTCGCCGACGCAGGTCGCCTGGCCGCAGCCGCACGGCTACAGCATCGACATCGCCAAGGCGAAAGCCCTGCTCTCGGATGCCGGCTTCCCGAACGGCTTCGAGACCACGATCTCATTCGACCTCGGTTTTGCCGGCGTCAACGAACCGATCTGCGTGCTGGTGCAGGAAAGCCTGGCCCAGATCGGCATCAAGGCGACCATCAACAAGATCCCGGGCGCCAACTGGCGCACCGAGCTGAACAAGAAGGTGCTGCCGCTTTACACCAACGTGTTCTCGGGCTGGCTCGACTACCCGGAATACTTCTTCATCTGGTGCTATCACGGCAAGAATTCGATCTTCAACACGATGAGCTATCAGTCCAAGACCATGGACGACCTCATCGACGGCGCCGTGACCGCGGCGGCGAATGGCGACAAGGCGACATACGAAAAGGATGTGAAGGGCATGGTCGATACGGCCTATGCCGACATGCCGCGCATCCCGCTCTATCAGCCCTACGTCAACGTCGCGATGCAGAAGAACGTCTCCGGCTACCAGTACTGGTTCCACCGGCGTCTCGACTACCGCACCCTCGTCAAGGGCTAACGACCGACGTTCCGAGGAAAGACGGCGCGGCACCAATCGATCCCCGTGTGCCGCGCCGACTTCCCCGGGGAATTGCGCGCTTCGACAACAGAGTAAGTCACCATGCTCGCGACGCTCGGCAAAAGACTGATAACGGTGATCCCGACCTTGATCGGCGTCATCATCGTCACTTTTCTTCTGACGCGGGCGCTGCCCGGCGATCCGGCCGCTTATTTCGCAGGACCGGCGGCGACCAAGGAAGCGGTCGAGCAGGTGCGCGTCAGCCTCGGCCTCGACAAACCGCTGCCGATCCAGTTCGTGCGTTACGTCAACGATCTGGTGCACGGCAATCTCGGCAATTCATTATCGACCGGCCGCCCTGTGGTCACCGAAATCGCCAGCCGCCTGCCCGCTTCCGCCGAACTGACATTGCTCGGCCTGATCCTGTCGATGGTGATCGCCGTGCCGCTCGGTATTCTCGCCGCGGTCAAGCAGGGCTCATGGATCGACCACACCTGCCGCGTCGTCGCCACCGCCGGCGTATCGCTGCCGGTATTCTTCACCGGCCTGCTGCTGGTTTACGTCTTCTATTACATTCTCGGCTGGTGGCCGGCGCCGATCGGCCGGCTGGATGCTTTTTCCAGCGTTCCGCCGAACATCACCGGCTTCTATACGATCGACACGCTGCTGACCGGCAATGTCGAGACCTTCCGCGCCTCGCTCAGCCAGTTGATCCTGCCGGCCTTCACGCTCGGCATTTTCTCGCTGGCGCCGATCGCACGCATGACGCGCGCCTCGATGCTCGCCGTGCTGGCCTCGGAGTTTGTAAGGACCGCGCGCGCCTCCGGCCTCGACAACCGCACCGTCATCATAACTTACGCCTTCCGCAACGCCATGCTGCCGGTCGTCACCACGCTCGGCATGGTGTTCTCGTTTCTGCTCGGGGCCAATGTGCTGGTCGAGAAAGTCTTCGCCTGGCCCGGCATCGGCTCCTACGCGGTGGAAGCGCTGCTGCAATCGGATTTCGCGCCGGTGCAGGGCTTCGTGCTGACCATGGCGGTTATGTATGTCGCGCTCAACCTGCTCATCGACATTCTCTACGGCGTCATCGACCCGCGCGTGAGGCTTGAAGGATGACCGAAACCGTCAGCATCGTTCCGGCGGCAACGCCCAAGGCGCATTCCAACTCGATCTTCAGCCACGCCCGTTACGTGGTGGCGGAAAACCCGGTCACCGGCCTCGCTTTCGGCCTGTTCGCGCTGATCGCGCTGTGCGCGCTGATCGGCCCCTATATCGTGCCGCACGATCCGCTAGCCAGCGACACCGCGGCGGCGCTGCAGGCGCCATCGTGGAAACACTGGTTCGGCACCGACCAACTCGGCCGCGATATCTTCAGCCGCGTCATCGTCGCCACCCGCCTCGATTTCGTCATCGCCATCACCTCGGTGGCGCTGGTGTTCGTCATGGGCGGCATTGCCGGCATCGCCGCCGGCTTTTTCGGCGGCTGGACCGACCGCGTGGTCAGCCGCATCGCCGACACCATCATGGCCTTCCCGCTGTTCGTGCTGGCGATGGGCATTGTCGCCGCATTGGGCAATACGGTGACCAACATCGTCATCGCCACCGCGATCATCAACTTCCCGCTTTATGTCCGCGTCGCGCGCGCCGAAGCCAATGTGCGGCGCGACGCCGGGTTCGTGCAGGCGGCGCGGCTGTCCGGCAATGGCGATTTCCGCATTCTGCTGGCCCACATCCTACCGAACATCATGCCGATCATGATGGTGCAGATCTCGCTGACCATGGGCTACGCGATCCTCAACGCCGCCGGCCTGTCGTTCATCGGCCTCGGCGTCAAACCGCCGACGCCGGAGTGGGGCATCATGGTCGCCGAGGGAGCCGCCAACATCATCTCGGGCGAATGGTGGATCGCGCTGTTTCCCGGCGCGGCGCTGATGATCGCGGTGTTCACTTTCAACCTGCTCGGCGACGGCTTGCGCGATCTGGTCGATCCGCAAAGGAGGACCTGATGCTTAAGGCTCCGCCACCGGAAGTGAACGTCGGCACAGCGCTGCCGCTGCTTGATGTGCGCGACCTCACCGTCGAATTCGCCACGCGGCGCGGCATCGTGCAGGCGGTGAAAAGCGTCAACATCTCGCTCGCCAAGGGCGAGACGCTCGGCATCGTCGGCGAATCCGGCTCCGGCAAGTCGGTCACCTCCTA
>CAIMEA010000017.1 GCA_903839845.1 uncultured Hyphomicrobiales bacterium | reverse complement strand
GTCATGATCGACCGCGCCGCTATCACCTTCCGCACACTCACAGCCGCCGCGATCGGTGTGCTGCTGCTGGCGCCGCAGGCGGTCGTGCATCCGAGTTTCCAGATGTCGTTTGCGGCGACGCTCGCACTCGTCGCCGGCTATCAGTTCGCGCTATGGCGGGCCGATCACGAGACGCCGCTGATGACGCGCTTTGCGATGTGGGGCGGGCGCGAAGCGGTTGGCCTGCTACTCGCCTCGTTGGTCGCCGGTCTCGCCACCACGCCTTACGCGGCTTACCACTTCCACCGCATCGCGCCGTATGGCGTGCTCGCCAACCTGCTGGCGATGCCCGTCGTCTCGGCCATGGTCATGCCGATGGGCATTCTCGGCGCGCTCACCATGCCGTTCGGCTTTGACGCAATCTTCTGGCAATTGATGGGGGTCGGCATCGACTGGATGATTATCGTCGTCTTGTGGGTCACCAGCCTGCCGGGCTCGGTCGGCTACATGCCGGCCTTCGGCACTGGGCCTTTGATTCTGGTGACATTGGGCATGCTGCTGTTGTGCCTGTTGCGTTCGCCGTTGCGCTGGAGCGGTGCCGCGGTCACGGTCGCCGCCTGCCTGTGGGCGGTCGCCGCGCCGCGGCCGGATGTGTTGATCGCCGCCGATGGCCAGAGTGCGGCCATTCGCGGCGCAGGCGGCCGCCTGACGCTGCTACACGGCGCGCGCGACGCCTTCGCCGTCAAGGAGTGGCTGGCGGCCGATGGCGATGCGCGCAAACCGAATGATCCGAGCCTGAAGGAGGGCGTGCGCTGCGACGCCATCGGCTGCACGGCCAAACTCACCGATGGCCGGCTGGTCGCCTTTGCATTGACCGCCGAAGCCTTCGAGGAGGATTGCGCGCGCGCCGTGGCGGTGGTGAGCCCGCAGACAGCGCCCGGCGGCTGCGCGGCGACGTTCATCGACCGGCCGGCCTGGCGGGCGCAAGGCGCGACCGCGCTGTTCATCAAGGGGGAGGGCTTTGCCCGCGAGGCGGCGCAGCCGCCAACCGTCGACCGGCCCTGGGCACGAAGCCGTCCGCTCCGGGCCGAAATCACACCCAACATTCGCCGGCCGTCGGCGCCGGAGGCCACGCCGCCAGCGGAGGCGCTGGAGGCCGACGATTAGCCGATCGTCAGTACCGCCGGAACATCGCCACCAGCTTGCCCTGGATGCGCACGCGGTTGGGCGGCAGGATGCGGACCTCATAGGCCGTATTGGCCGGCTCCAGCGCGATAGATGCGCCACGGCGGCGGAAACGCTTGAGGGTGGCTTCCTCGTCGTCGATCAGGGCGACGACGATATCGCCGGTGTCGGCCGTCTCCATGCGCCGGATCAGCGCGATGTCGCCGTCGAGAATGCCGGCCTCGATCATCGAATCGCCGCGCACCTCGAGCGCGAAATGCTCGCCTGCCGACAAAAGCTCGGCCGGCATGTTGATGACATGGCTGCGGGTCTGGATCGCCTCGATCGGCGTGCCGGCGGCGATGCGGCCCATCACTGGTACCGCGATAGGGCGACCGCTGTCGTCGTCGGCCGGCGCCCGGCCGCGGCCAAGATCGCCCTCGATCACGCTGGGGTTGAAACCGCGTGAGCGGCTGACGCCGCCGCTGATGCCGTGCGCGACCGAGTCGGGAAGCTTGATGACCTCGATCGCGCGGGCCCGGTTGGCCAGCCGCCGGATGAAGCCGCGCTCCTCGAGCGCCGTGATCAGGCGGTGAATGCCCGATTTGGAGCGCAAATCCAGCGCGTCCTTCATTTCGTCGAAAGACGGCGGTACGCCGGCCTCGGTCAGGCGCTCATGGATGAAACGCAGCAGCTCGAACTGTTTGCGGGTCAGCATCGGTCTCATCTCCCGTCACGGACGGCCCCCAAGTCACAAGAGGGCACCTGTTCCGAAACAAATCATGAACGAACACTATCTGTTCGATATGTGTTCCGCAACCGATTAATTTGCCGTGAACAAGTCGAAAGACCGCTAAAACCCGAATTTAAGGATGAGGCAGGGTGAACCGGCCGATGTCGCGGGGGCGCCGGACGGCCGAATCAACAGGCAATCGGCCCGCGCCAAAGGCGCCATCAGCGAGGAGTCCTGGGCCGGCAGCGGCGTCGCCACCAGGCCGTCGGGGGCCTGCGCGAGCGTGGCGCGGATGTAGTCGGCGCGCTCGTCGTTAGCCGGCATGTCGCTGCCGAGGCGTGCCGGCTCGGGTTTCTGCTCGATATCGGCGCGGCCGGACAGCGCGCGGATCAATGGCGCCAGAAACAGGAACGCGCAGACGTAGGATGATACCGGGTTGCCCGGCACGCCGAGTACTTGCAGGTCGGCGGCATCGGATCGCGCCAGTCGGCCGTGCATCATCGGGCGGCCGGGCCGCAATGCCACGCGCCAGAACGACAAATCGAGCCCCTCGGCTTTCAAGGCACGCTGCACCAGATCGTGGTCGCCGACCGAGGCGCCGCCGCTGGTCAGCAGAATATCGGCGCCGCTGTTGCGCGCCTGCCTGATCGCCGCGGCGATGTCGTCAAGTTTGTCGCGGGCGATACCGAGGTCGGTGACCTCGGCGCCTTCGCTCTTCGCCAGCGCGGTCAGAGCAAAGCCGTTTGAGTAGATGATCTCGCCGGCTTTGAGCGAACTACCCGGCATCAGCAATTCATCGCCGGTGCCGAGCACCGCGACCTTCGGCCTTCGGTGCACGCTTAGGCGCGGGTAATTCATCGCCGCCGCCAGCATCAGGTCGCGGTCGGTCAGACGGCGGCCGGCGCGGAGCAACACCTCGCCCTCGCGAAAGTCGATGCCGGCGGCGCGGACATTGCGCGCTTTGGCGGTCGGCTTTTGCGTCGTCACTTTGTCGCCGTCGCGCGTCACCAGTTCCTGGACCACCACGGTGTCGGCGCCCTCCGGCATGACGCCGCCGGTAAAAATCCGCGCCGCTTGGCCGGGGCCGATGGTGCCGTCGAACGGATGGCCGGCGGCGACTTCGCCGACCAGAGTCAAGGTCGCCGGACCGTTGGCAACGTCGGCAGCGCGCACCGCATAGCCGTCCATGGCCGAGAGGGCCGCCGGCGGCTGCGTGCGCAGCGCGATGAGGTCTTTGGCCAACACGCGGCCGAGCGCGTCACTCAACGCAATATCCTCGGCAGGCAGTGCGCGCACGCCGGCCAACACGCGCTGCAACGCTTCGGCGACCGGCATCAGCGCCATCGCTACACCGCTCGTCCCCGCGAAAGCGGGGATCCAGTTCTTATGGCGTTTGATTCAGAAAGGGAGATTCTGGATTCCCGGTTGCGCGGGAATGAGCGGAGTTCGCGGTTCGCCAAGATCAGGCCTCCGCTTTATAGGTGCCGGACTTGCCGCCGCTCTTTTCAAGGACGCGGATGCCTTCAATGCGCATGCCGCGCTCGACCGCCTTGACCATATCGTAGATCGTCAGGCACGCGATCGAGGCCGCGACCAAAGCTTCCATCTCGACGCCGGTCTGGCCGGTGACCTTGACGGTCGACTGCACCAGAAAACCGGGCAGGCCGTGCTCGGGGAAAATATCGATCTGCACTTTCGTGATCGGCAGTGGATGGCACAACGGGATCAGCCCGTGCGTGTGCTTGGCGGCCATGATCCCGGCCAGCCGCGCCGCGCCGAGGACGTCGCCTTTCAAGGCATTGCCCTCGATCACCAGATCGAGGGTTTCCTTGCGCATGATCACCTTGCCCTCGGCTTTGGCGATGCGCTCGGTCTGGCTTTTGGCCGAGACGTCGACCATGTGCGCCTGACCGCGGCTGTCGATGTGGCTGAGCTTTGGTCTGGCTGCCGGCTTTGCCTTAGGACCTGGTCTTGGCTTTGCCTTGGCCGGCGCCGCGACTTTCCTGGCCATGATTGCTACTCCGCCGCCGTGCCGCTGGCGGGCCGCGCCAGCAAAGCGCGGGTTGCCGCCGTCACGTCCGGTTGGCGCATCAGGCTCTCGCCGATCAGGAATGTCGAGATGCCGACCTTTGCGAGCCGGGCGAGGTCGGCGGCGGTGTTGAGCCCGCTTTCCGCGACCACAATGCGGTCGCGCGGGACGAGGGGGGCAAGGCGCTCGCTGACGGCAAGCGAGGTCTCAAACGAGCGCAGGTCGCGGTTGTTGATGCCAATCAGGCGGGAGCGAAGTTTCAGCGCACGCTCAAGTTCATTCTCTTGATGAACTTCAATAAGAACGTCCATACCCATTGAAAAAGCGGAATTTTCTAGGTCCCTCGCGGTGACGTCGTCAACCGCTGCCATGATAATCAGAATGCAGTCGGCACCCCAGGCGCGCGCTTCCGCTACTTGATAGGGCTCGAACATGAAGTCCTTGCGCAAGGCGGGCAGCCGCGTGGCGTCGCGCGCCGCAGCCAGAAACTCCAGCCGGCCCTGAAACGACGGGCCGTCGGTGAGGACCGAGAGGCAGGTGGCGCCGCCAGCTTCATAAGCCTTGGCGAGCGTCGGCGGATCGAAATCGGCGCGGATCAGACCCTTGGACGGGCTCGCCTTCTTGATCTCGGCGATCAGCGCCTGGCCGCCAGACGCGATCTTGCTCTCGATCGCGCGCAGGAAGCCGCGCGGTGGCGGCAGCGCCTTGGCGGCCGCTTCCAGTTCGCCAAGAGACCGCGCGCGCTTGGCCGTGGCTATTTCCTCGCGCTTGTAGGCCTCGATCTTTTTGAGGATGTCGGCCATGTCAGTCGCCGTCCGTGGCGCAGGAGACCGCGATCAGCCGGTCGAGCCGGCCCTCGGCTTCGCCACTATCGATCGATTTCGATGCCAGCGCCGCGCCATCTTTCAGGTCGTTCGCCTTGCCGGCCACGATCAGCGCGGCGGCGGCATTGAGGATGGCGACGTCGCGAAACGCGCCCGGTCTGCCCTTGAGGACGTCGAGCAGCGCCTTGGCATTGGTGTCGGCATCGCCGCCTTTCAGCGCTTCTGGTTTTGCGCGCGGCAGGCCGGCGTCTTCCGGCGTCACCTCGAAGGTGCGGATCTTGCCGCCCTTCAGCTCGGCAACGCTGGTCGGTCCCACCGTGGTGATTTCATCGAGCCCGTCCGAGCCATGCACGACCCAGATCGACTCGGAACCAAGATTGTTCAAAACCTGCGCCATCGGCTCGATCCAGTGCTTGGAAAACGTGCCGATCATCTGGCGCTTGACCGAGGCCGGGTTCGACAGCGGCCCGAGCAGATTGAAGATGGTGCGGGTGCCGAGTTCGACGCGCGTCGGCCCGACGTTTTTCATTGCCGGATGATGCGCCGGCGCGAACATGAAGCCGATGCCGGCGTCCCGAATACAGCGGGCGACGTCGTCGGCGGTCAGGTCGATTTGGACGCCGAGCGCGGCCAGGACATCGGCCGAGCCCGACTTCGACGACAGCGCGCGGTTGCCATGCTTGGCGACCGGCACCCCGCAGCCGGCGACGATGAAGGCGGCGCAGGTCGAAATATTGTAGGTGCCGGAGGCATCACCGCCGGTGCCGACAACGTCGACCGCGTCGTGAGGGGCTTTCACGCCCAGCATCTTGGCGCGCATGGTCGTGACTGCGCCGGTGATCTCGTCGACGGTTTCGCCGCGCACGCGCAAGGCCATCAGCAGGCCGCCCATCTGCGAGGGTGTCGCTTCGCCCGACATCATGCGGCCGAAGGCATTGGCGGCCTCGTCGCGCGAAAGACTCGCGCCGGTCGCGACCTTGGCGATAAGCGACTTGAAATCGTCGGCCACAGGTAATGCTCCTCAAGGTGCCGAAGGCGCGGGCAAGTGCGCGGCAGCGTGTTTTGTCCGTTGCGCGGTCGAAGCCCGGCCCTGCGCCACGTTCCAGGCGGCGGCGATCTCGAGAAAATTGCGCAGCATCAGGTGGCCATGTTCGGAAGCGATGCTCTCGGGATGAAACTGCACGCCATGCAGCGGCCGGCTTTCATGCATCATGCCCATCACCAGCCCGTCGGCGGTCTGCGCGTTCACCTTTAGCGCGCGCGGCATCGAAGCGCGCTCGACGATCAGCGAATGATAGCGCGTCGCCTGGAACGGGCCGTTGATGCCGCGGAACACGCCGGTAGCGTCGTGACTGATTTGCGAGACCTTGCCGTGCACCATTTGCGGCGCGCGGATGACCTTGCCGCCGAAGGCCTGCCCCATGGCCTGATGGCCAAGGCAGACGCCGAGTATCGGCACGGTTGCGGACGCTTTGGCGATCAGATCGAGACAGATGCCGGCCTCGTTCGGCGTGCAGGGGCCGGGCGACAGCACCACGCCTTCGGGCTCCAGCGCCATGACGTCGTCGACCGAAATCTTGTCATTGCGGTGGACGACGACGTCGGCCCCCAGCCCGCCCAGATAATGGACCAGGTTGAAGGTAAAACTGTCGTAATTGTCGATCAGGATGATCATGTTTTTAACCGCCCGCTCAAGGTCTTAAGACGGGGGCGGTGAGGGGTCAAGCGCAGCCCGGGCGGCCTATTTCAGGTCCGGCGGCGGCGGCAGGACGATCATCTCGTTGAGGCGCTTGTTCAACTCCTCATTGGATATGGAATCGACGGTGCTGCGCGTCGTGCCTTTGGCATTATCGAGAAAGTGGACCAGGCGTGGAAACGCGAGAATGACGATCAGCAGCAGCCATTGCGCCAGCAGGAACGGCGCCAACGCCTTGAGGAAGGCCCGGAACGGCGCCGCCGGCTTGAGCGCGCCGCGCACCATCATCAGCGCATAGCCGAATGGCGGCAGCAGGAAGCTTGCCTGCAGGGTCAACAGCACCAGCACCGCCACCCAGCGCGCGTCGGCGACGCGTATCAGGAGCGGCGGCAGGACGATCGGCAGCACCACGAAGATGATCTCGAAGGCGTCGAGCACGAAGGCGCATAGGCCGATCACCGCCAGCACGATCGCCGTCGGCAGAACGTCGCCGCCGGGAATGCCGGCGACCAGATTGTTGACGAGTTTATCGGTGCCAAGCAGCCGCAGGACAAGCGTGAATGTCGTCGCCGCCAGCAGCAGCGCAAACAGCGCGCCGGTGATCGCCATGGCGTCGCGCAGCAATTCGCGCATGACCGCGCCGCGCAGCCGTCCGGTGACAATACCGGCGGCAAGCAAGGCAAAGGCGCCGACGGCGGCGGCCTCGACCGCGTAGAAATAGCCGGCGGCGACACCGCCCAGCAGAACCAGCAAGGCCGCGAGCGAGATAGCGGCGAGCCAGCCTTCGCCGCGAGTCAGGCGCGGCCGATCTGGCAGACCGGTGACATCGCGGCCGCTGAACCAGGCGAGCGTCACGCACAGAACCATGAACATCCCCGCCGGCACCAGCGCGGCGTGGAACAGGTCCTGCGTGTTGATGACGAAGTCGTTGCGGCCGGTTTCGGTAATGGCGAAGGTATGTGCTTGCAGCATGGCGTCGCTGAGCAGGATCAGCACCAGCGACGGCGGCACCAGCACACCGAGCGTCGCGGCGACTGCGATCAACGCCTCGCGTTTGGCCGGCGGCACGCCTTCGGCGGCAAGCTTGGGCGCGACCACGCGCGACAGGCCGAGCACGCTGGCGCCGACCGAACCGTTCATCGGCCCGAGCAGGGCGCCGAGCAGCATGCCCGACACCATCGGCGCCGCCGGCCTGCGCGGCAGTATCGCCCCGCTGGCGCGATACAATGCGTCGGCGACCGGCAATCGGTTGAGCAGGAGCCCCATGGTGACGTACAGCGGCAGCGCCTGCAGCAGATCGGAATCAAACAGATTGATCAGCCGGCCGGGTAGCGCGCCGAGCAGCGCCAGGGGAAACGTATCGGTCGCCAATCCGAGCAGCGCGCCGAGCGCCGCCGCCGTGATCAGAACGAGGAACGCCGGCAGGCCGGTCAGCAGGATGCCACAGCCGACCATGATCAGGAGTGCGAGCCCGCTCCACTGCATCAGGATTCGCTTCTGCTGTCGGCGGTGAATGGGCGGAACAGGTCGACGAGACTTTGCGCGAGCACCATGAGCGCCATCAGCCAGAGCGCCAGCTTGATGATGAAATAGCCGGGATTGAAAGTGTCCGGAAACGATTCAAGCAGGCCCACCGATGAAACGACGGTGCTGCGTCCGGCAAAAATGATAAACAGCGCCCACGGCAGCAATCCAATCGCGGCGCCGATCCGCTTCAGCCGGTGGCGCGTCCGCGCGCCATAGCGTTGCGCCACCATGTCGGCGGCCAGATGCGTGCCGGCGCGGGTGGCGGCCGTGACGCTGACCGCGACATAGAGCGCGAAAAACAATTGCCCGAGATCGTTGGCCTCGCGCGAATAGCCGCGAAATATTTCCCGCAACGGCCATTGCAGAAACAGCAAGACAATGAGCGGCAGCGCCAGCCATCCAAACGCCGCGATGATGCGGTCGACGATGCGGTCAAGCCAGAGGGCGATCGATGTTGTCACGACGCATTCTTGCCACAGGTGACTTCGGCTTGCACATCATTCCTGCGTAAACTCAGGCCTTATGGATCGGATCGATCCAGGCGACGTTTTCCGGCTTTTCGACCGGCTCGATGTCGAGATTGACGACGACGGCTTCGTTATCCGAGCGCACCAGCACGCATTCCAGCACCTCGTCGCGGCTGGCGTTGATTTCCTGATGCGGCACGTAAGGCGGAATGAAAATGAAATCGCCGGGCCCGGCCTCGGCCGTGTATTCGAGATGTTCGCCCCAGCGCATGCGGGCGCGCCCGCGCACGACGTAGATCACGCTTTCCAGCGCACCGTGATGATGCGCGCCGGTCTTGGCGTTGGGGTGAATGGCGACCGTGCCGGCCCAGAGCTTCTGTGCGCCGGCGCGGGCGAAATTGATCGCCGCCTTGCGGTCCATGCCAGGCGTCTGCGCGGTGTTCGCATCGAGAGAATTGCCCGGGATCACCTTGACGCCGTCGTGCTTCCACTTGTCGTGGGAGTGGTCATGCGGATGATCGTGGTCGTGGCCCATCGATAGATTCTCCTTTTACGCTCACCCGCCGCGCAGG
The DNA here is from genome assembly GCA_903839845.1 of uncultured Hyphomicrobiales bacterium. Taxonomy (GTDB): domain Bacteria; phylum Pseudomonadota; class Alphaproteobacteria; order Rhizobiales; family Xanthobacteraceae; genus Pseudolabrys. The sequence goes on along the minus strand of CAIMEA010000017.1, from coordinate 15,460 downwards.
CGGGGGTCCAGTCTTCTTCGCTTTGGATTCCCGCCTTCGCGGGAATGAGCGGAGTTTGTAACTACTGCCCGCGCTTCACCGCGCTGGCGAAACGTCTTGCTTCTTCCGCCGCGCGGAACAAAGCCTTGGCCTTGTTGACGCACTCCTGCTGTTCGGCGGCCGGATTTGAATCGGCGACGATCCCCGCGCCGGCCTGCACATACATCTTGCCGTCCTTCACCAAAGCGGTGCGCAGCACGATGCATGTATCCATCTCGCCGGCGGCGGAGAAATAGCCGACGCAGCCGGCATAGAGCCCGCGCTTTTCCTTTTCCAGTTCGTCGATGATTTCCATCGCCCGGACTTTCGGCGCGCCGGACACCGTGCCGGCGGGAAAGCCGGCGGCCAGCGCATCGAGCGCGTCGTATTTCGGGTCAAGCTTGCCCTCGACATTCGACACGATGTGCATGACATGGCTGTAGCGTTCGACGAAAAAACGGTCGGTGACTTCGACCGAGCCGATGCTGGCGACGCGGCCGACATCGTTGCGGCCGAGATCGAGCAGCATCAAATGCTCGGCGCATTCCTTCGGATCGGCGAGGAGTTCGGCTTCCAGCGCCTTGTCCTCGTGCGGCGTCGCGCCGCGCGCGCGCGTGCCGGCGATCGGGCGAATGGTGACGGTGTCGCCCGCCACCTTGACCAGAATTTCCGGACTTGAGCCGGCGACCGCGAAGGTACCGAAGTCGAGGAAGTACAGATAAGGCGACGGATTGGTCCTGCGCAGCGCGCGGTAAAGCGAAAAGGCTGGCAACGTGAACGGCGCCTCGAAACGTTGCGCCAGCACGATCTGAAAGGCATCGCCGGCGGCGATATATTCTTTTGCTTTGGCCACCATCGTCGCGTATTCGGCCGGCGTCGTGTTCGACACCGGCGGCACGTCGAGCGGCCCTTCGACATAATCGGCCAAGGATTTGTCGAGCGGCCGGTCAAGCGCATCGACGATCTGCCCGAGCCGCTCGGTGGCGCGCGCCAGCGCCGTCTTGGCGTCGACGCCGGGCTCCGGCCGCACCGGCGTTACCACCGTGATCGAATCCTTCACCGCGTCGAACACGACGATCAAGGTCGGCCGCAGCATGATGGCGTCGGGAATGCCGATCGGGTCCGGATTGGCCGGCGGCAATTCTTCCATCAGCCGCACCATGTCGTAGCCGAGATAGCCGAACACGCCGGCCGCCATCGGTGGCAATGTGTCGGGCAACTCGATGCGGCTCTCGGTGATCAGCGCGCGCAGCGCCGACAGAGGCTGTTCGGGGCAGGGCACGAAGGCGTCGGGCTTGGTGCGCGCGGTACGGTTGATCTCGGCTTGCGTGCCGTTGGTGCGCCAGATCAGATCCGGCTCGATGCCGATGATCGAATGGCGGCCGCGCACGGCGCCGCCTTCCACCGACTCGAGCAGAAAGCTCAGCGGTCTGCCGCCGCCGAGTTTGAGGAACGCCGAAACCGGCGTTTCCAGATCGGCGACAAGCGTCGTCCACGCCACCTGCGCCTGGCCGCGGCCGTAGCGTTCCGCGAAGGCGCTTTCCGATGGCTCGATCTGCATTGTCGGTTTTGTCGGTTAGTTGTTTAGGCCGGTGCCGCCGCCGACGACCTGGTTGAGCGCCGCCTGATTGAGCGTGACGCCGATCTCGGCTTCGATCTTGGCGATATATTGCCCAACGATATCGTCGGCGAAGGAGTTTTGCAGCGAGGCGGCCATCTGCTTGGACTCCGGCGTATTGGCATCGAAGGCCGGGTCGGTTACCGCGGTGACGACAAGGACATAACGCGCGGCCGGCGTGTCGCCTTCGACGCTGGCCGGCGCATCTTTCGCCAGCTTGAACGCCGCGTCCGTCACCTTGACCGGCAGGAAACCGGCGGCCTTGCCGCGCACCAGATCGGCGGCGGTGTCGACCTTGGCGCCATTGTCGGCGGCGACCTGCGCCAGCGTGCTGCCGGCCTTGAGCTTGGCCAGCATGTCATCGGCCTTGGCCTGCAGACGCTTGGCGATTTCATCATCGCGCCAGCGCGCCGCCACCTGATCCTTGACCTCGTCGAGCGTGCGCTCGCGCGCCGGCGTGATGCCGGTGACGTCGTAATAGAGATAACCATTCGGCGGCAATTGCAGGGCGTCATTATCGACGCCGACGTCGGAGGCGAAAATGGAGCCAACGACATCCGGCTGTTGCGGCAGCCCGGTGACCGGCTGGCCATCCGGCGCACGGCCGGCGCGATCGACGGCGGCGATATCGACCGATTTGAGGTTCAGCTTCTTGGCGGTCTCGGCGAGCGTCGCGCCACCAGCGCGGTCGTCCTCGATCTTGTCGCGCAGTGCGTTGATCTCGGAGCGTGCGCGCGTTTCGGCGAGATCGCGCTTGAGATCGGCGGCGACCTCCTCATAGGTTTTCTGTGTGCCGGCTTCGATCTTGCCGACCTGCAACAGCACGGTGCCGAAGGTGCCTTTGACAGGCGCGGAGGTTTCGCCGGCCTTGAGCGCGAAGGCGGCGTCGGCAACGGCCGGGTCGATGATGTCGGCCTTTGCAACGGTGCCGACGTCGGTATCGCCATCCTTCATGCCGCGCTCTTTGGCGAGATCAGCAAAGCTCAGGCCCTTGGTCACGCGCTCGGACGCGGCGGCCGCTTCCTCTGGCTTGGCAAATACGATCTGGCGGAGTTCGCGCTTTTCCGGCGTGCCGAATGTATCCTTGCGCGCGGCGTAGGCGGCCTTGGCGTCAGCGTCGCTGATCGCCTCCGGCTTGGCGAGATCGGCCGGCGACAGGAACAGAAGCGTGGCTTTACGATATTCCGGCGCGCGGAACAGGATCTTGCGGCTCTCGAAATATTTGGCGAGGTCGTCTGTGCTGGGCGCGGCGACGTCGCCGGCTTGCGCGGCGGTGAGTGCGATATACTGGATCGCGCGCTTTTCAGTCTGGTATTGCACCAGCGACTTGAGCGTGGTGTCCGGCACCTTCAAATCGCCGCTGACGGTCTGCGCGATCTGCCGGCGCAGCATCACATTGCGTTGCTCGGCGACGAAGCGGCCTTCGCTGAAGCCGGCATTACGGATGACCTGCTCGAAGCGCGCGCGCTCGAACTGGCCGTTGGCGCCGCGAAAGGCCGGGTCGCTGGTGATGCGGTCGGCGATATCCTTGTCGGCAAGGCCGAGGCGCAGCTTGCGCGCCTGTTCGTCGAGAGTGGTTTCGGCGACGAGCTGACCGAGCAGCTGACGATCGAGACCGAGCGCGCGCGCCTGGTCGTTCGAAATCGGCCGGCGCATGCGCTGGCCGAGCTGCTGCAGCTTGTCGGTGTAATAGGCGCGGAACTGTTCGATCGAGATTTCGGTGCCGCCGATCTTGGCGACGGAGTTGACGCCGAAGCCGCGGAAGATGTCGCCGATGCCCCAGATCGCGAAGGAGATAATCAGGCCACCCATGATGACGCCCATGACGGCCTTGCCGAGCCAGGTGGAGGAGGCCTTGTGGATACCGCGGAGCATGGGCGTTACGTTTCTCTGTAAATGTCCGGCTGGACTTCGATCGCTTGCCGCCCTTATAGGGAGCGGGTTAAAGCCTTGCAACTCAAGTAGGATAGGGACATTTCCATGGCAGCGGCGCAAATTCGGCCATTGGTCGCGGGCAACTGGAAGATGAACGGCCTATCCGCCTCACTGGCCGAATTCAACGCCATGAAGGTCGGCGCGGCCGAATTCGCCGGCAAAGCCGATTTGATGATCTGCCCGCCGGCGACGTTAATTGCGCAGTTTGCCGCGGCCGCCAAAGGCTCCGGCCTGATGGTCGGCGGCCAGGACTGTCACGCCAAGGTGTCGGGCGCGCATACCGGCGACATATCGGCGGAAATGCTGGCCGATGCCGGCGCCGCCGCCGTTATCGTCGGCCATTCCGAACGCCGCACCGACCATCATGAAACCGACGCCGTGGTTAAAGCCAAGGCGCTGGCCGCGTGGCGGGCAGGGCTCATCGCCATCGTCTGCGTCGGCGAGCAACTGAGCCAGCGCGAAGCCGGTTCGACGTTGAAAGTCGTCGGCGGCCAGTTGGACGGCTCGCTGCCCGACGGCGGCACGCCGGCCAATCTTGTGGTCGCCTATGAGCCGGTCTGGGCCATCGGCACCGGTCTGACGCCAACACCGGCCGACGTGGCGCAAGTTCACGCCTTTATCCGCGGTAAATTGACCGAACGTTACGGCGACGCCGGTGCCAGCGTACGCATCCTCTATGGCGGCTCGGTCAAACCGTCGAATGCCGGCGAACTTTTGACCATCCCGGACGTCAATGGCGCGCTGATCGGCGGCGCCAGCCTGAAAGCCGCCGATTTCCTTGGAATCGCCGCGGTTTACCGGTAAATGGCGCAAACCCCGACAAGGGTGGAAATAGCGCGAAGTATCGTGTAGAGACCGCGGCGAATTCCTATATCTATGCCGAACGCCGGCTGGGCCTTTTCGCCCGGATGGCAAAGTCTGAACGGATGAAAGCCTTATGCAGCACGTAATCATTGTCATCCACCTGATGCTGGTGCTCTCCCTGATCGGGGTGGTGCTGTTGCAGCGTTCCGAAGGTGGCGGCCTTGGCGTCGGTGGCAGCGGTGGCGGCGGCAGCTTCATGTCCAGCCGCGGCACCGCCAACGTGCTGACCCGCGCGACCGCGATCCTCGCCGGCCTGTTCTTCGCCACCAGCCTGATCCTGTCGATCCTGGCCGGGTTCAACCGCAAGCCGACCTCGATTCTCGGCGGCAGCGGCCCGAGCGCGCCGATCAGCGCCCCGGGCGCGCCAGCCGGCAGCGGCGGCGAAGGCGGTCTGCTCAAGCAACTGCAAGGCGCGCCGGAACCGGCCGCGCCCTCCGGGCCGGTCGTCCCGCAGTCGAAATAAGACCTCAACGAGGGGCCGGGAAATCCGGCCCTTCTTCGTTTTGGCGAGGCGCCTGCGGTTTGGCCGGGCGCTTTGCATTGCAACAAGGCTTTAATGACGCGATGCAAGTGACGCTAAATTCACCAGAAATCAAAACTACACACAGGCACAAGGCTCGCCCGCGCTTTTCGCACTCGTCGAATCGATTCGTGGCGCTTAGAGGTTAGGCCCCATGGCGCGCTACATCTTCATCACCGGCGGCGTGGTGTCCTCCCTCGGCAAAGGTCTCGCTTCGGCGGCGCTCGGCGCGCTGCTGCAGGCGCGCGGCTACAAGGTCCGCCTGCGCAAGCTCGACCCCTATCTCAACGTCGATCCCGGCACGATGTCGCCCTATCAGCACGGCGAGGTCTTCGTCACCGATGACGGCGCCGAGACCGATCTCGACCTCGGCCATTACGAGCGCTTCACCGGCAATCCGGCGACCAAAAAAGACAACATCACCACCGGCCGCATCTATCAGGACATCCTGACCAAGGAGCGGCGCGGCGATTATCTCGGCGCCACCATCCAGGTGATCCCGCACGTCACCAACGCCATCAAGGACTTCGTCCGCGACGGAAATGACGGCTACGACTTCGTGCTGTGCGAGGTCGGCGGCACGGTCGGCGACATCGAGGGCCTGCCGTTCTTCGAGGCGATCCGCCAGTTCGGCAACGACATGCCGCGCGGGCAGGTGATCTACATCCATCTGACGCTGCTGCCGTTCATCCCGAGCGCCGGCGAACTCAAGACCAAGCCGACACAGCACTCGGTCAAGGAACTGCGCTCGATCGGTATCCAGCCCGATATCCTGTTGTGCCGCACCGACCGGCCGATCCCGGAAGGCGAGCGCCGCAAGCTCGCGCTGTTCTGCAATGTGCGCGAAACCGCGGTCATGGAGGCGCGCGACGTCGATAACATCTACGCCGTGCCGGAAGCCTATCACGACGCCGGCCTCGACCGCGAAGTGCTGGAGGCCTTCAGCCTCGACGGCACCACCGCGCCGAACCTGGCGCGCTGGAACACGATCAACGAGCGCATCCGCAATCCGGAAGGCGACGTCACCATCGCCATCGTCGGCAAATATACCGGCATGAAGGACGCCTATAAGTCGCTGACCGAAGCCTTGTCGCATGGCGGCATCGCCAACAAGGTCAAGGTCAAGCTCGAGTGGATCGAATCCGACGTCTTTGAAAACGAAGACCCGGCGCCGTTTCTCGAGCAGGTCAACGGCATTCTGGTGCCCGGCGGATTCGGCCAGCGCGGCGCCGAAGGCAAGATCCGCGCGGCGCAGTTCGCGCGCGAGCGTCGCGTGCCGTATTTCGGCATCTGCTTCGGCATGCAGATGGCCTGCATCGAGGCGGCGCGCAATCTGTGCGGCATCGATCTGGCCAACTCGACCGAATTCGGCGCGACCAGTGAACCGGTGGTCGGCCTGATGACCGAATGGGTCAAGGGCAACGACCTGGAACGCCGCGCCGCCAATGGCGATCTCGGCGGCACCATGCGGCTTGGCGCCTATGAGGCGATGTTATCGCGCGGCAGCCGCGTCGCCGACATTTACGGCTCGACCGATATCTTCGAACGTCATCGACATCGCTATGAAGTGAACACCGCTTACAAGGACCGGCTCGAGCAGCATGGCCTGCGCTTCTCCGGCATGTCGCCGGACGGAATCCTGCCGGAGATCGTCGAATATGACGATCATCCGTGGTTTATCGGCGTGCAGTTTCACCCCGAATTGAAATCGCGGCCGTTCGAGCCGCACCCGCTGTTTTCGTCGTTCATCGGCGCGGCGGTCGACCAAAGCCGGCTGGTGTAAAGTCGCGCTAAAATAATAATCGGGGAGTGAGACGATGATCTACGAGATGCGTGTCTATCGTGTCTTGCTTGGCCGCATGCCGGCTCTGCTCAATCGTTTTCAGAATACCACGCTCGATCTGTGGAAGACGCGCGGCTTCCGCCCCGCCGGCTTCTGGACCACGCTCATCGGCGAATCCAACATGGAGCTGACCTACATGCTGGCGTGGGAATCGCTGGCCGAGCGCGAGCAGAAATGGAATGCGTTCATGGCCGATCCGGAATGGATCGCCAAGCGCGCCGAGAGCGAGAAGGACGGCCCGATCGTCGCCAACATCACCAATACAATCCTGCAGCCGACCGCCTTCTCGGCGATGAAGTAACGACGCCGCTTATATGCCGCGCGGTCTCGATCATATCGTTCACGCGGTTGCCGATCTCGATGCGGCAGCGAGCCTGTACCGCGCGCTTGGCTTCACCGTCGGCGCGCGTAACCGGCATCCGTGGGGTACGCATAACCACATCGTGCAATTGCCCGGCTTCTTCATCGAGCTGTTGACGCTGGCCGAGCCCGACAAGATGAGCGGCGACGTTTTCTCGGCGAAATTCGGCGAATACAATCGGGATTTCATCGCGCGCGGTGACGGCCTGTCGATGCTGGTATTGGAATCGCATGCCGCCGCCGAGGACGAGGGCGCATTCCGTGCCGCCGGCATCGCCGCGTCCGCCGCTACGCGCTTCGATCGCGACAGCAAGAAGCCCGACGGCACGCCGGTCGAGGTCGCGTTCACGCTCGCCTTTGCCAAAGACCCGCTCGCCCCCGATATCAGCTTCTTCACTTGCCAGCAGCATTACCCGGAAAATTTCTGGAACCCGGCATTTCAACGACATGACAACACGGTCCGCGACATTGCCGGCGTCGTGCTGGTTGCCGATGAGCCGGCGGAGCACCGTGATTTTTTGCTGGCCTATACAGGCGCATCGACAGCGCGTGACGAGCGCGACGGCTTCACCATCGATCTGCCGCGCGACGCCATCGGCGTCATGACCCGTTCGGCGTTCAGCGATCGTTTCGGCCAGCAAGCGCCGGTTACGGAGCGCGGGCCGCGCCTTGCCGCTTTGCGCTTCAAAACCGGCGACCCGCAAACCGCCGCCGCTATGTCGGAAAATGCCGGCATTTTTACTACCCCGCTGAAAGCAGGGGCTATTTCCGCCGCGGTCGCTGGCGCAACCCTGGTATTCGAGCCTTAAGCGGACTGAGCCTATAGATTGACCGTTGGCCGCCGCCGCTTCATGGTCCGGCAAAACGGGGACTCAAAAGACCTTGGACCAAAACCTTCAGCCCAACGCGGTGGTCGACATCGGCGGCGTTCGCTTCGGCAACGATCTGCCTCTGGCCTTGATCGCCGGTCCCTGCCAGTTGGAGAGCCGCGCGCACGCGCTCGAAATGGCGAAGGCGCTGAAAGAGATCGCGGCAAAAGCCGGCATCGGCCTGATTTTTAAAACCTCCTTCGACAAGGCCAACCGCACCTCGGCGAACGCCGCGCGCGGCATCGGCCTGCAAGCGGCGCTGCCTATCTTTGCCGAGATCAAGGAGAGCCTGAAGCTGCCGGTGTTGACCGACGTGCACGACATCGAGCAATGCGTGCGCGCCGCGCAAGTCGTCGACGTCCTGCAAATTCCGGCATTCCTCTGCCGCCAGACCGATCTGCTGGTTGCCGCCGCCAAAACCGGCAAGGTCGTCAACGTCAAGAAGGGTCAGTTCCTGGCGCCCTGGGACATGAAGAATGTCGTCACTAAGCTCACCGGCGCGGGCAACCGCAATGTGCTGGTCACCGAGCGTGGCGTCTCCTTCGGCTACAACACTTTGGTCTCCGACATGCGCGCACTGCCGATCTTGAAGCGTACCGGCGCACCGGTCATTTTCGATGCGACACATTCGGTGCAGCAGCCGGGCGGGCAGGGGACATCGTCGGGCGGCGAGCGCGAGTTCGTGCCGGTGCTGGCGCGCGCCGCGGTCGCGGTCGGTGTCGCCGGCGTCTTCATCGAGACGCATCAGGATCCGGATCATGCGCCGTCGGACGGACCCAACATGATGCCGCTCAAGGATATGGAAGCGCTGTTGCGCAGGCTCGTTTCCTTCGACCGGCTCGCCAAAGTCTAGATGCACGACGGCTCCGCCTCTGCCTGCCTCCGCGAGGGGAAGGGTCGGGGGTTTCTTGCCATATTGGCAATCTCCACCCGGTTGCCCGCGGCAGCCGACCTCCACCAGGCAGGCGGAGGTGAAGAAGTAGAATTATGACGCGCACGCTCAATCTCATCGCCTTTATCGTTTTCGCCAGTTCGCTGTTCATGCGCTCGACCGATCCGGTCATCCCGCAGATCGCCGGTGGGCTTAGCGTCGACACCGCGACCGCGGCGTTGCTGGCGACCGCCTTCACGCTGCCTTACGCACTGATCCAGCCGGTGCTCGGCGCGCTCGCCGACATGACCAACAAGGCGCGGCTGATGCTGCTGTGCATGTTCGTTCTCAGCCTGGCCAGTGTCGCTTCGGCTTTGGCGGTGAATTTCGAAATGCTGATGGTCGCGCGCGTTATCGCCGGTCTGGCCGCCGGCGGCGTCGTGCCGATCTCGTTTGCCATCGTCGGCGATCTGGTGCCGGTGGCAAAGCGCCAGGTGGCCATGGGCCGTCTGCTGTTTGCGATCATGACCGGCAACCTCTTGGGCGCGACGCTGTCCGGCGTGGTCGGCGATCTCGCCGGCTGGCGCGCGGTGTTCCTGGCGGTCGGCGCGTTCGGCGGCATTGCGCTGGCGGTGGCGATCCCGGCGTTCCGCAGCATCGCTCACACGCCGAAGACATTCGATCTGTCGACGGTCGGTCCGAGTTACCGCACCATCTTCAGCAATCCGCTGGCCAAGATCTGTTTCACCGCGGTGTTTTTCGAAGCGCTGTTCATGTACGGCATGTTCCCCTACATCGCCACGCTGCTGCATCAGTCGGGCGAGACGCGCGCCTCGATTGCCGGCGTGGTCATTGCCGGTTTCGGCATTGGCGGCGCGGTCTATGGCCTGGCGATTTCACGCATCCTGCCGCTGACCGGCGAAACTTTGTTGATGCGCGCCGGCGGCATCATCATGGGCCTTAGTCTCTTCGTGGTCGCGCTGCGGCTGCCGTGGCCGGTCGAGTTCGTGAACTTTGTCATGCTGGGTCTTGGCTTTTATTTTCTGCACGCCGTCATCCAGATCTACGCCAGCGAACTGGCGCCGGCCGCGCGCGGCACCGCGCTGGCGCTGCATTCGTTTTTCTTTTTTCTGGGACATGCGGCCGGGCCGATTGTCTACGGCATCGGGCTGGCCAGCGTCGGCATTACGCCGGTGCTTTATGTCGGCGCCGGCGTGCTCGGCGCGGTCGGCCTGATCTGCGCGCGCTATTTGCGGCGGCCGAACGGGGTCTAATTCAGCCGCGGCCGCGATAGGGCTGCACGCCCTGATCCGGCACCCAGACGTCCTTCGGCAATTTGCCGGCCTGCCAGAACACATCGATGGGAATGCCGCCGCGCGGATACCAATAGCCGCCGATGCGCAGCCATTTCGGCTTGAGCAGCGCGTAGAGCCTTTTGCCGATGCCGACGGTGCAGTCTTCGTGGAAGGCGTCCTCGTTGCGGAAGCTGGTGAGATAAAGCTTCAGCGATTTCGACTCGAGCAGGACCTTGGCCGGCACGTAGTCGATGACCAGATGGGCGAAGTCCGGTTGGCCGGTGATCTTGCACAAAGTCGTGAACTCGGGCGCGGTGAAGCGCGCCAGATAATTGGAGTCCGGATGCGGGTTCGGCACGGTGTCGAGCTGCGCCTTGGCAGGCGTTTCCGGCGTCGGCACGGTGCGTCCGAGCTGCAAGGCTTTTGGGGCGTACTTTTTGGCCATGAAGGTGTCATTGCCGCGACACCGCAGCCCGGTCAAGTGCGGTCTGGCTCTTGCCGCCGAATGCCCCTTTGCCGCCGGTCGGCGCTTGCTGTAGAAGCGCGGCAAATCACTCAAAACACCTGCTCCGGGGCTTTAAAAATGACCGCCATTATAGACATTATCGGCCGCCAGATTCTCGACAGCCGCGGCAATCCGACCGTCGAGGTCGATGTCATTCTGGAAGACGGCGCCATGGGCCGCGCCGCGGTGCCGTCCGGCGCCTCGACTGGCGCGCATGAGGCGGTCGAGTTGCGCGATGGCGACAAGTCCCGCTACGGCGGCAAAGGCGTGCTCAAGGCGGTCGACGCGGTCAATAATGAAATCTTCGACGCGCTCGGCGGCATGGACGCGGAGTCGCAGGCGCAGATCGACGAGACCATGATCGCGCTCGACGGCACGCCGAATAAGGCGCGGTTAGGGGCCAACGCCATTCTCGGCGTCTCGCTCGCCGCCGCCAAGGCAGCCGCGATCTCGGCCGACCTGCCTTTGTACCGCTATGTCGGCGGCACCGCCGCGCGGCTGCTGCCGGTGCCGATGATGAACATCATCAATGGCGGCGCGCACGCCGACAACCCGATCGACTTCCAGGAATTCATGATCATGCCGATCGGCGCGCCGAATTTCGCCGAAGGCCTGCGCATGGGCGTTGAAGTGTTTCAGACGCTGAAGAAGGCGTTGCACGACGAAGGCCACAATACCAATGTCGGCGACGAAGGCGGTTTTGCGCCGAATTTGAAGTCGGCCGAGGAAGCGCTCGATTATGTGATGAAGGCGATCGAGAAGGCCGGCTTCAAGCCCGGCGTCGATGTGGCGCTGGCGCTCGATCCGGCTTCGACCGAATTCTTCAAGAACGGCGCCTATGTCTATGAAGGCGAGAGCAAGACCCGTTCGATTTCGGAACAGGCCAAATATCTCGCCAAGCTTGTCGGCGATTACCCGATCGTCTCAATCGAGGACGGCATGGCCGAAGACGATTTCGACGGCTGGAAGCAGGTCACCGATCTGATCGGCAACAAATGCCAACTGGTCGGCGACGATCTGTTCGTCACCAATGTCACGCGCCTGTCCGACGGGATCAAGCGCGGCCTGGGCAATTCGATCCTGATCAAGGTCAACCAGATCGGCACCTTGACCGAGACGCTCGCCGCCGTCGAGATGGCGCACAAGGCCGGTTACACGGCCGTGATGTCGCACCGCTCCGGCGAGACCGAAGATTCGACCATCGCCGACCTCGCGGTCGCTACCAATTGCGGCCAGATCAAAACCGGTTCGCTGGCGCGTTCCGACCGCACCGCCAAGTACAACCAGTTGCTGCGCATCGAGGAACAGCTCGGGCCGCAGGCGAAATATGCCGGCCGCGCGGCGCTCAAAGCGGGGCGGTAGCGGCGGCACGGGCGGTTCAGCGGTGGCGGGGGTCTTAAACACCCCTTAACGCCGTTTCGGCATGGTAATGAACACCATGGTCTCTCACCGCCGCCGCCACGCCATCCTGACCGCCGTCGGTCTTTATGTGTTTGCCGCGCTGTTCATCGGCTATTTCGCCGTGAACGCGTTTACCGGCAATCATGGCTTGCGCGCGCAAGCCGACCTCGATCAGCAGTTGGCGGCCATGCAGGCGGAACTGGGCACCGTCAAAGCCGAACGGATGGTCTGGGAACGGCGGGTGGCGCTGCTGCGCTCCGACGGCATCGACCCGGACATGCTGGACGAGCGCGCCCGTTCCCTGATCGGCTATGTCGACGCGCGCGACCTGACCATGCTGTTGAACCCGCGCTGAGCCGGCAACCGGCGGTGCCGGGGTGTTATCCACTGCCGCTTGCCGATAAGTGCCTCTTTCTCGATAATTCAGGCAAGGCTGCCCAGCGGGCTGCCGCTTCCGCGCCCCGGCGATTTACGCTAAGGGTCGGGAGAGGGTTTCTGACATTGCAGCGCGGTCACGCACGAATCCGGCTTCCGGAAGCCGTTATTTGAAAAGATCGTGCGCGCGCAAAATGTTAGACACCATTCTGCTTGGACTCGCATGAGCCAAGAATAATAGCGTCTAGGGAGCGCCCATGTCGGCCGCTAAAGCCAATTCCAATACCCAGACATCCGACGACCTGGCGCCAACGACGCCGCTTGTCGAGTTCTCCAAGGAACAGGATCTTGCCGCCTACCAGACCATGCTGACCATCCGCCGCTTCGAGGAAAAAGCGGGCCAGATGTACGGCATGGGGCTGATCGGCGGTTTCTGTCACCTTTATATCGGCCAGGAAGCCGTCGTCGTCGGCATGCAGATGGCGCTGAAAAAAGGCGACCAGGTCATCACCGGCTACCGCGACCATGGTCACATGATCGCCTGCGGCCTGGACCCGAAAGGCGTGATGGCGGAACTCACCGGGCGCGCCCACGGACTGTCCAAGGGCAAGGGCGGTTCGATGCACATGTTCAGCGTCGAAAAGGGCTTCTACGGCGGCCACGGCATCGTCGGCGCGCAGGTGCCGCTCGGCACGGGTCTGGCCTTTGCCAACCGCTATCGCGGCAACGACAATGTCTCCTTGGCCTATTTCGGCGACGGCGCGGCCAATCAGGGCCAGGTCTATGAGAGCTTCAACATGGCCGAGCTGTGGAAGCTGCCGGTCGTCTATGTGATCGAGAACAACCACTACGCCATGGGCACGGCGTCAACTCGCTCGTCGTCGGAAACCAACCTGTCGCGGCGCGGCCTGTCGTTCAAGATTCCGGGCGAGCAGGTCGATGGCATGGATGTCCGCGCGGTGAAAGCCGCCGCTGACAAGGCGGTTGCCTGGTGCCGCGCCGGCAAGGGGCCCTACATTCTCGAAATGCTGACCTATCGCTATCGCGGTCATTCGATGTCGGACCCGGCCAAGTACCGCACCCGCGAGGAAGTCGACAAGGTGCGCACCACGCACGATCCGATCGACATGGCGCGCAATCGCATCCTGGAAAAGAAATTCGCCAAGGAAGACGATCTGAAAAAAATCGACGCCAGCGTGCGCGATTCGATCAACGAAGCGGCCGAGTTCGCCACGCACGATCCGGAGCCGGACGTGTCCGAATTGTTCACCGACATTTATCGTTAGAACGAACCGACGCACGACAAGACGACGGCAAGACATTCTGAGCAGGAAACCGTAGCGCCCATGCCCACCAATATTCTCATGCCCGCGCTGTCGCCCACCATGGAAAAGGGCAACCTCGCCAAGTGGCTCAAGAAAGAGGGCGATACGATCAAGTCCGGCGACATCATCGCCGAGATCGAGACCGACAAGGCGACCATGGAAGTGGAAGCCTCTGACGAGGGCACGCTCGGCAAGATCCTCGTCGCCGAAGGCACGCAGGACGTCGCCGTGAATACGCCGATCGCGGTCATCCTCAATGACGGCGAGAATGCCTCGTCGATTAAGGCCGCGCAGCCGGCAGCCGCGCAAAAGGCCGCCGAGTCGGCGCCGCCCGCCGCGGCGACGGCCGAAGTGCCGGCGCCGAAGGCAGACAAAGCGCCGGCCGCGCCCGTGACCGAAACTGCCGTCGATCCCGACATTCCCGAAGGCACCGAAATGGTCACGATGACCATGCGCGAAGCCTTGCGCGATGCCATGGCCGAGGAAATGCGCCGCGACGGCGATGTGTTCGTCATGGGCGAAGAGGTCGCCGAATATCAGGGCGCCTATAAAGTCACGCAGGGTCTGTTGCAGGAGTTCGGCGACAAGCGCGTCATCGACACGCCGATCACCGAGCATGGCTTTGCCGGATTGGGCGTCGGCGCAGCGCTCGCCGGCCTGAAGCCCATCGTCGAGTTCATGACCTTCAACTTCGCCATGCAGGCGATCGACCAGATCATCAACTCGGCCGCCAAGACCTTGTACATGTCGGGCGGTCAGATGGGTTGCTCGATCGTGTTCCGCGGACCGAACGGCGCGGCCTCGCGGGTCGCCGCCCAGCACAGCCAGGATTATTCGGCCTGGTACTCGAACATTCCGGGCCTGCGAGTCGTTACGCCATCGAACGCCGCCGACGCCAAGGGCCTCTTGAAGGCCGCGATCCGCGATCCCAATCCGGTGATCTTCCTCGAGAACGAAATGCTCTACGGTCACTCCGGTCCCGTGCCCAAGCTCGATGACTTTGTCTTGCCGATCGGCAAGGCGAGGATCGCGCGCGCCGGCAAGGACGTCACGATCATCGCCTGGTCGAACGGCATGACCTATGCGCTCAAGGCCGCCGAGGAATTGGCCAAGGAAGGCATCGAGGCCGAGGTCATCGACCTGCGCACCTTGAAACCGATGGACACCGAAACGATTATCGCCTCGGTCAAGAAGACCGGCCGCGCAGTCACGGTGGAAGAGGGCTGGGCGCAGTCCGGCGTCGGCGCCGAAATCGCCGCGCGCATCATGGAGCAGGCCTTCGATTATCTCGACGCGCCGGTCGCGCGCGTGTCGGGCAAGGAAGTGCCGATGCCTTACGCCGCCAATCTCGAAAAGCTCGCGCTGCCCTCGGTCGCCGAAGTCGTCGAGGCGGCCAAGTCCGTCAGTTACCGGTAGGCGAAACGCATCATGCCCACCAACATCCTTATGCCCGCGCTGTCGCCGACGATGGAAAAGGGCAACCTTGCCAAGTGGCTCAAGAAAGAAGGCGACAAGATCAAGTCGGGCGACGTTATCGCCGAGATCGAGACCGACAAGGCGACGATGGAATATGAGGCGACCGACGAGGGCACGCTGGCCAAGATCGTCGTGCCGGAAGGCACGCAGGATGTTGCCGTCAATGCGGTGATCGCGGTGATGGT
>CAIMEA010000016.1 GCA_903839845.1 uncultured Hyphomicrobiales bacterium | reverse complement strand
GTCGGAATTATTGGTTTTCTTATTTTGTATTACAGATGAATTCTGAGACACTATTCGGCAGTTCATTACGCAGCCAATAATCTCGTTGTTGTTGATACTCCAATTTTCAACTGCTTTGCTATTGAATGAATAGAAGCACCTTTTTCCCGCAATAACTTTACAGCAACTCCCGTATTCACATTTACATTTGTTGGGCGACCCAGTTTCTTACCCTCGGATTTAGCACGAGAAATTCCTGCCATAACTCGTTCACGGATAATATTTCTTTCAAACTCTGCTACTGCACTGAATATGGCGAAAGACATTTTCCCAGCAGGTGTTCTGGAATCTATTGCTTGCTGGTGCGAATAGAAATTTATGGCCTTAGTTTCCAGTTCTCCCATAAATGCTACCAGATCACTTAGGCTGCGACCAAGCCGATCGATGCTCCACACGACGATCATATCCGCATCTTTTCGGGAAACAATTTTGTGAAGTTCATCAAAGCCTGGGCGATCTTTGCGACCCTTGCTTCCAGAGATACCGTTATCAGTGATCTCTTTAACAATGGTCCAACCATTTCTTTTGCAAACTTCACGCAACTCTAAAACTTGATTATCAGTCGTTTGTTTCTGAGTTGAAACTCGCCCATATATTACTGCTCGCATGATCGTTCTTTGCTCCAGGTGATGTTTTGTTTATGATCTCAAACGAGACGGAAAACTACACATTGGACTACACACACTATGCAATAATCTACTAAAAAGTCAATGAAAACAACGAATTATGAGTAAAACGAATAGCACTTAAAATCCCTCGGAAGGTAACTTCCGTGCCGGTTCGAGTCCGGCCGCCCGCACCAAAAGTTTATCGGGATATCCGATGTCCTCAGTTCGCTTCGCTCCGTTTGCAAGAACTTTGTGTAGGTTGCATAATTGTTAAATCTCGAAATATGGGGCAGCCGAGATATGGCATATATGCCACAATCGCTACATTCGGCAGTGCAGCGTATCAAGACGGCAAGCATTTTGGCGCCATTATTGGCGCTAACGGCAATTTGTGGGTCTGCGGCGCTGCTTGCCACAATAGTGCTTGGAGATTCTCTTCTTGCTTGGGTCCTTTGGTCTGCATTTCTTTTATGTGTAATCGCGAGTCTTAGCTTTTATATCTATTGGAGCATTAGAGATCCTGACCGATTGCAGACGGAAGATTATTTGCTGGCGAGGCGCAAAATCGATCTCATAGGTGACGAGCGCGGGCCTCCAGCGGCGAAACTGATAGATGAAAGCGCAATTTCCAATCCTATGATTGGAGAGGTTGAATGAGTGACGTCAAAATCTATTCAATTAATTTTTGGGCCGAAGGCGTAAATTTTGGCGCGATTCAGCAATATTTGTACGATAGCTCAGATATTATAGCATACTGGAATTATATTCCGCTGCTTTATTGCGTTAAATCGAAGCTGTCCTCTACTGAGTTGGCCGAAAAGCTAAGTCACTTTATCCCATCGAATAATTTTTTGGTGGCTCAAATAGATCGTTCGAATATGAATGGGGTTCTTCCCCAGTCGGCTTGGGATTGGTTCTACCTAGAACATCATCAAAAAATAAATCCACCAAATCCTTACGCGAACTTAGCAATCACCGCGCAATTGGCTAAAAAATAAACGGTAATTTTCCTCACCCCGCCTTCCTCAACCCCGGCGCGGCGAGGTGCGGCAGCACGGTGGTTTCGATGATCGCCAGCACCGCGTCGCGGGCGTCGCGGCCCGCCGCCATCAACGCCGGCAGCGCGGCCGCGTCGGCCTCCGTCGTGTCCTTCAGCGCCAGCGCCAGATCGAGCAATTGTTCGAAGCCGAGCACGCCGGCGGCGTTGATCAGATCGTGCGCCTGAATGCACGCGGTGGCGATGTCGGCCTCGAAGCAGCCGGCGAGCTGCTTCTGGAACATCAGCAGCGTATGCTCGACCTTGCGCGCGCCGAGGTTCTCGACCAATTCGTCGAGCTTGGTGTGATTGAACAAAGGCGAGGAGGCGAGCGCGGCCGGCGCCGCCGCGAGCTTGCGCGGCAGCCAGCACCATAATTTACTGTACAGCTTCTTGCGCTCGATCGGCTTGCCGATATGGTCGTTCATGCCGGCATTGATGAAACTTTGAATCTGCTGCGGCAGCACATTGCCGGTCATCGCCAGCACCGGAATGTCGCGCACCGGCCCGTTCATCTGGCGAATGAGCCGCGTCGCGGCGACACCGTCCATGTCCGGCATTTGAATGTCCATCAGCACCAGATCGAAGGCGTTCTCGCCCAGGAGCCGCAGCGCCTCGCCGCCGCTCGCCGCCTGCACGACGTCGCAACCGGCGTCCTCGAGATAAGCCATGACGATTTCGCGGTTGGTCTCGATGTCGTCGACCAGCAATATCCTGCCGCGACAAAGATTGGCTTCTTCGGCCACCGCCATTCCTTTCGGCTTCGCGTCGGGCGCCGCCGCCGCCGGCAGCGGCGCCGTGAACCAGATCGTGGTGCCTTTGCCGACTTCGCTATCGACGCCGATGTTGCCGCCCATGAGTTCGACCAGCCGCTTGCTGATGGCGAGACCAAGGCCGGTGCCGCCGAAACGCCGGCTGATCGAGCCATCGGCTTGCGAGAATTTCTTGAACAGGCGCTCGCGGTGTTCGACCGAAATGCCGATGCCGGTATCGCTGACCGCGAACTGAATGAGATCGCGGCCGTCGCGGCCGAGCATCGGCGTGGCGCTGACCGTCACCGTTCCCAGGTCGGTGAACTTCATCGCATTGTTGAGCAGGTTGAGAAGAATCTGCCGCAACCGCGTGTCGTCGCCCTCGACCCATTCGGGAATAGCGCGGTCGACGGTCCATTTCAGCCGCAGCGCCTTGCGCGCGGCGATCGGCTGGACGATGGCGACCGTGTCGTGGATCATCGTTTGCAGCGAGAAGGCCCGGCTTTGCAGTTCCAGTTGCCCGGCCTCGACTTTGGAAAAATCGAGAATGTCGTTGACGATGGTCGACAGCGATTCATTGGCGGTGCGGATGAGGCTGACATAGCGGCGCTGTTCGACGCTGAGGCGGCCCTTGCGCGCCAGCAGATCGGTGAAGCCGCTGATGCTCATCAACGGCGTGCGGATCTCGTGGCTCATCGCCGCCAGAAACTCGGTCTTGGCGCGGTTGGCGGCCTCGGCGTCGAGCCGGGCGGTGTGCGCGGTGGCGTTCGCCTGCTGCAATTCGGCCGCCTGCTGGTTGCGCGCGGTGACGTCGCGCATGATGCCGGTGAAGCACTGCCGGCCGTCGATATCGCGCCATTCGGCGATCGACAGATCGAGCGACAAAGTCGAGCCGTCCTTGCGCCGGCCGGTGACCTCGCGGCCGATGCCGATGATCTTGCGCTCCCTGGTCTCGCGATAGGTCTGGAGGTAGCTGTCGTGCTGGCTGCGGTCCGGCTCCGGCATCAGCATGCGGACGTTCTTGCCGATCACCTCGTGGGCGGTGTATCCGAATATGATCTCGGCGGCCGGGTTGAATGCGCGGACAATGCCCGATTTGTCGGCGATGATGATGGCGTCGACCGCGGTTTCGACCACCGCGCGGTAACGGTCGTTGCTTTCCTGCTGCAAAAGTCGCTGATGACTTTGCTCTTTGCTAAAGCGCGCCTCCCAGGATCCACGGCTCTGAAAGGCATGACTCTGGAGCCACTGAATGGCTGTTGACCAGCGGATCGGAGATTCGTGCACGCGACACTCCTTCGAGTTATCGTCACATGACGCGGATGTTCGATCCGGCTGGCGGCGAGTACCGCCGATTTGAAGTTCCTGCATCGCTTGCCGCGAGTTCGTTCAGGAACTTCAAATCGATAAGCGGTACTAGAATCATATCCTTGCTAGTGCCCCTTTGTTTCCGAAGTTCGTGTCGGAGCTTGCTGCGATGTATCACGAACTTCGGAAACGGGGCACTAGGCGCCCGCCGGTACGCTTGAAGATGCGTCGGAGGAGGTCTGCTATGATTTCACCCGACGCAGGACAAAGCGCGGGACATCGTTCTGTTCGATCCCCAGGTTACTCTCGTTCGCCAACCCACGACGACGTTACGCGACTTGATTCTGCCCAAAACGGGCGTCCGAATCATTCTACAATTTCAGCGTGTCAAAAGCGTCTGGCGAAGTCCAACGAATAAGACTATGCGCTTGTATCTAACTACCTGTGGGCAAAAGAAAATATATGGGTCCGATGAACAGTCTCGAACGGCGCTGCGTTGCCATCCTTGCTTTGGTTGCCGGCGCGTGCCTGGCCGGCTGCGCCACGCCAAACGGCGCGCCCGATGACAGCATGAGCAGCTATCTCGTCTCGCCGGGCAAATACCAACTCTATTCCTGTCCGCAGATGGCGGCGCTGGAGCCGCCGCTGCGGGCGCGCGAAGGCGAACTGGTCGTGCTGATCGCCAAGGCGGAAAGCGGCCCCGGCGGCGCGGTCGCCGCGACCTTGGCCTATCGCGCCGACTATCTGCAAACGCGCGGCGAACTTGCCGAACTCGGCAAGGCGAGCGCCGCCAAGAATTGCCCGCCACCGGCGCCGATGGCCGAGGAGGCGCCGCCAAAGACCGTGCCGAAGGGCCGGCCGGCCCGCCGCTAGCCCGGGTTCGGCGTTTTTTTTGATTCTCGCGTTTCCGGACGGCGAACCGGTGCCCACTTCGCCTGGAAACGCGCTAATGGAACTTCTTCCCCGCGGGCCGCTTAATAGCGTAAGATCGCACCATTCGGGCGCGAACCAAAGGGGGTTGCCATGGGCATTAGTTTTCTCGTCAGTATTTTGATCACGTTTCTCATCATCGTTTTGGTACTTTATCTGGTCAACATGCTGCCGATCGATGGCCGCGCCAAGCAGATCGTGCGCATCATCGTCATCGTCATCGGCGTGCTGTCGCTGCTGAAATACATCGCCGTGTTCTAGCGCCGGCTTTCAGCGCAGGCATTTAACGCCAGCTTGCCGATCGTTCACCTAGTCGCGCCGGATCAGCGCCAGACTGCCGTCGCTCAGACCGACGGCAATCATGGGCGGCGCTGACGCCGACGCGACGAGGGCGACATTGGTCGCGGCTTTGGCCGGCAAAATAATACTGGCGATGTCACGGGCGGCCGGCGCAAAGGTGACGATGCGCATGCGGCCGCGGTCGAGCGACGGCAGCGCGATATCCGGGACGCCATCGCCGTTGAAATCGGCGACGGCGCTCATGTCGAGTGCGCGCGTGCCGGCGATGTGGTTGCTGACGCCGGGCAGTGTGGCGCTTTTGCGCAGACGTCCGTCGCCGCCATGGTTCCAGGTCCACAATTCTAATTCGCCGATCACATGCGGCTGGCGCACCAGCGCGATGTCGGTTTTCTTGTCGGCGTTGAAGTCGCCAATGCCGGCCGGATTAAGCCAGCGATGCGGCCCGCCCAAAGGCGGCGTCTCGGCGACGATCTCGTAGCTGCCCTGACGCAACGCGACAATGGCCAGGGCCGAGCCGTGCTTGAGATAGGACTTCACCAGAACGATCTCGTCACGGCCGTCGCCGTCGAGATCGGCGAGCCGGGGCTGAAGATCTTCAAACACGGCGTCGTCCTTCAGCCGCACGGTGTGGCGCTTGCCGTCGCGCGTCTCGATCACCAGACTGCCGGCTTCGATCTTGTCGCCGAGAATGCCGTGGTCGTAACGGCCGGTCGGCTCGGCCAGCCAGGCGCGGGCGATGTCGCGCTTGCCGGTGACAACGCGGCCGTCAGGCAATGCGCCGTCAGGCAGATCGGCTTGAGGCACAGCATCGACGAAGTTCAACGCGGCGCCGTCCTTGGTGGCGTCGATCCTGTACCAGAGCCCGCCGGCATTGACGCGGGCTTGGCCGTCGACCGTTTCAATCGCGGTGACCCGCGCCGGCGTGGCGATGCGCTGTACGCGCCATTCGGCCGCCCGTGCGCCGGCGGCGACAAATGACGCCGCGAGTAACGCGACAGCGATGACCGGTAACGATCGACGCATGATGGTCGCCCCCTAGAGCTTCAGCCCGCGCAGCCGCAAGGCATTGCCGACGACGCTGACCGACGACAGCGCCATCGCCGCCGCCGCGAAGATCGGCGACAGCAGCAGTCCGAAAATCGGATAGAGCACGCCGGCGGCGATCGGCACGCCGGCCGAATTATAGATGAAGGCGAAGAAAAGGTTCTGCCGGATGTTGCCCATCACGGCGGCGGACAATCTGCGCGCCTTGACGATGCCCATCAGGTCGCCTTTGAGCAGCGTGATGCCGGCGCTTTCGATGGCGACGTCCGAACCGGTGCCCATCGCAATGCCGACCTGCGCGGCGGCCAAAGCCGGCGCGTCGTTGACGCCGTCGCCGGCCATGGCGACGATACGGCCCTCGCGCGTCAGCTTCTCGATCACCGCGCTTTTCTGATCGGGAAGGACGTCGGCTTCGACTTCGGTAATGCCGAGACGCCTGGCGACCGCCATCGCGGTGGTGCGGTTGTCGCCGGTCAGCATGACCACGCGGATGTTCGCCTCGGCCAGAGCTTTGAGCGCCGCCGGAGTCGTCGCCTTGACCGGATCGGCGATGGCGAGAATGCCGGCGGCCTTGCCGTTGACGGCGAGGAAAATCGCCGTGGCGCCGTCATTACGCTGCGCCTCCGCCGCCTCGTGCAAAGCGGCGGTATCGATGCTCAGTTCGGTGAGAAAATTCGCGGAGCCGAGCGCGATGCGTTTGCCGGCGACCATGCCGAGGACGCCCTTGCCGGCGGGCGAGTCAAAGCCGCGCACGGGGGCGAGTTCGAGATTGCGCTCGGCGGCCGCTTTTGCGATCGCCGCGGCGAGCGGATGCTCGCTGCCGCGCTCGACGCTGGCGGCGATGCGCAGCACGTCGTCCTCGGTATAGCCGGCGACAGGCAGCACGGCGACGACTTTCGGTTTGCCTTCGGTCAGCGTGCCGGTCTTGTCGACGACGATGGTGTCGATGCTCTCCATACGCTCAAGCGACTCGGCATTCTTGATCAGGATGCCGGCCTCGGCGCCACGGCCGACGCCGACCATGATCGACATTGGTGTGGCGAGTCCCAGCGCGCAGGGGCAGGCGATGATGAGGACACTGACGGCGGCGACCAGACCGAAAGCGAAACGCGGTTCCGGGCCGAACGTCGCCCAGGCGGCAAAGGCAATCAGCGCGACGGCGATCACCGTCGGCACGAACCAGCCGGCGATCCGGTCGGCGAGGCGCTGGATCGGCGCGCGCGAACGCTGCGCGGTCGCGACCATCTGCACGATCTGCGAAAGCAGCGTATCGCGGCCGATTCTGTCGGCGCGCATGACGAAACTGCCGGAGGCGTTGAGCGTGCCGCCGATGACGCGGGCATCTTTTTCTTTCGTGACGGGCATCGACTCGCCGGTCACCATCGATTCATCGAGCGAGGAGCGGCCTTCCAGCACCGTGCCGTCGACCGGCACCTTGTCGCCGGGACGTACGCGCAGGCTGTCGCCAACCTTCACGTCATCGAGCGACACTTCCTCGTCGCCGCCGCCGGCGGTGACGCGGCGCGCGGTCTTCGGCGCCAGATTGAGCAACGCCTTGATCGCGCCGGAAGTGGCGTCGCGCGCGCGCAGCTCCAGCACCTGGCCGATCAGCACTAAAACCGTAATGACGGCGGCGGCCTCGAAATAAACCGACGGCTGGCCATCATGACCGCGAAAGGCGTGCGGGAAAATGCCGGGCGCGAAAGTGGCGACGAGGCTATAGACGTAAGCGACGCCGGTGCCCATGCCGATCAAGGTGAACATGTTGAGGTTGCGGGTGAGCAGCGACTGATAGCCGCGCACGAAAAACGGCCAGCCGGCCCACAGCACCACCGGCGTCGAAAAGGCGAACTGGATGTAACTGGAGAGCTTCGGATCGACCCACCCATGCGCGCCGACAATGTGCGCGCCCATTTCCAATGTGAACACCGGCAGCGTCAGCACCAGCGCGATCCAGAAGCGGCGCGTCATGTCGGCGAGTTCTGGATTGGGACCTGAATCGGCAGTGGCGATTTCCGGCTCCAGCGCCATGCCGCAGATCGGGCAGGCGCCCGGGCCCTGTTGCCGGATTTCCGGATGCATCGGGCAGGTATAGGTCGCGCCTTCGACGACCGGCTCCGGTTCGCGTTCGCCGAGATATTTCGCCGGATCGGCGACGAATTTCGTTTTGCAGCCGGCCGAGCAGAAATAATATGGATGGCCGTGGTGCGAGGCCTGGTGTTTGGCGGTGTGCGGATCGACCGTCATGCCGCAGACCGGATCGAGCACGCCGCCCTCAGCCGGAGCCGCGTGGTGGTGCTGGCTGTGATCGTGCATGTCGGTCATCGCGGTCTCCGGTCGGTCTTGCGGACGATACCCTGGGGGGGTATATAGGCCCTATGGGCAAGCACAGCAAGGCGGCCAGGGCCGCATCCAGCGGTAAAGCGGCGACACTGAAACGGCTCGGCCGCCTCGAAGGCCAGATTCGCGGCATCGCCGGCATGGTCGAGGCCGACCGCTACTGCATCGACATCGTGACGCAGATCGCCGCCGCGCGCGCCGCGCTGCGCAAGGTCGAGGAAGAGATTCTACGCGAACACGTCGCGCATTGCGTCGCGCACGCGATTTCGAGCGGCGACAAGGCCGACCAGCGGCGCAAGGTCGCCGAACTGATGGACGTGATGGGACGAGCGGGGAGGTAAGCGCTTTCTTTACCCTCCCCTGGAGGGGGAGGGTCGCGAGTGAAGCGAGCGGGGCGGGGTGAATCTTCAGCTGAAGCTCACCCCACCCCGAACGC
>CAIMEA010000015.1 GCA_903839845.1 uncultured Hyphomicrobiales bacterium | reverse complement strand
GCGATGAAGGCGCCGCCGAGCACGCCAAGGACCAGCAGGCTGAGCACGTCGAGCCGCGCTTTCTGCGCGCCGACCAGTTCGGCCTTGCGGGCAATTTCCGGCGGCAGCAAAGCGTCGATGCCGTGGCTAAAATCGTCCATGCCGTTCATGTCATGCTCCGTTGCATGGCTTAAGCCCGCGGCGGTGAGTTTATTCGGGCGATGTGTCGGCCGGTTGACGTGTATCAATTCCCCAGCATCGCGCCAGCGGCGTCACGGCGTCCAAACAGGATTTCGGCTTCGCTCACGTCATCGCCCACAAATAGGCAATCGTCGCGGCAAATCCCAGAGCGGTGCGCACGGCGTGCAGCCGCCCCCACTGCTCGATCAAGCCGCGCGTCACGTCGTCGGCCTCATCCGGCGCCGCCGCCTGCAGCAATTTATTGGTCGGCATGATGATGAACAAAGTGAATGGCCAGTTGGCAATGATCAGCATGGCACCGACGAGCCACCGCCAGTCATAGCTGAGGAGGAACGCCACAAGTCCTAACACGCAGGAGATGACGGCCAGGCTCGATTGCATGATGAAGCCGCGGCTGTAGCTCGGCTTCCACTGCGTCAGCAGCGCGCCGACCTCGAGTTGCAACCGGGCATGCTGTTCGGCGAAATTGATATAGACCGCCGCGCCGGCGAACAACGCCGCCGTCACCAAGGCCATCTCGCCGCTCCACTGCGCCGCCGTCATGGTCAGTTCCCCAACATTGCGCGCGACACGATCACGCGCATGATCTCGTTTGTGCCCTCGAGAATCTGGTGCACGCGCACGTCGCGCAGCACGCGCTCGATCGGATGGTCGCGCAGATAGCCGTAGCCGCCATGCAGTTGCAGGCAGCCATTGACCACCTCGAAGCCGGTGTCGGTGGCGAGCCGTTTCGCTTTGGCCGCGAGCGGCGTCGCGCCCGGCTCATGATTGCCGACGGCGACGGCGGCGCGGTGCAACAAGAGCCGCGCGGCGTCGAGTTCGGTGGCGTAGTCGGCGATACGAAACTGCAAGGCCTGGAAATCCGACAGGCGCGAGCCGAATTGCTTGCGCTCCTTCATATATTCAATGGTGCGGTCGAGACAGAACTGGGCGCCGCCCAATGAACAGGCGCCGATGTTCAGCCGCCCGCCGTCGAGCCCGGCCATGGCGATGCGAAAGCCCTCGCCTTCCTTGCCGATCAGGTTCGTAACCGGCACGCGGCAATTCTCGAACATCACCATCGCGGTCGGCTGCGATTTCCAGCCGAGCTTCTTCTCCTGCGCGCCATAGGAAAGTCCCGGCGTGCCCTTCTCGACTGCGATGCAGGAAATGCCTTTCGGCCCGGCGTCACCCGTGCGCGCCATCACCAAGTAGATGTCGGAAACGCCGCCGCCGGAAATGAAGGCTTTCGTGCCGTCCAGCACGTAAAAGTCGCCATCGCGGCGGGCCTTGGTCGTCAGACTGGCGGCGTCGGAGCCCGAACCCGGTTCGGTCAGGCAATAGCTGCCGAAATGCGCCATGGTACAGAGCTTCGGCAGAAACTTCCGCCGCGCGGCCTCGCTGCCATAGGTGTCGATCATCCACGCCACCATGTTGTGGATGGAGATATAGGCGGCGGTCGAGGTGCAGCCCTGAGCCAGTTCCTCGAAAATCAGCGCTGCGTCGAGCCGTGTCAGGGCAGAGCCGCCGACGTCTTCCTTGACGTAGATACCGCCAAAACCGAGCGCCGCCGCCTGGCGCAGCGCCTCGACCGGAAAGACCGAGCCCTCGTCCCAGGCGGCCGCGTGCGGCATCATCTCGTCGCGCGAGAAGGCGCGGGCGGTCGACTGAAACGCGCGCTGGTCTTCGGAAAGCTCGAAATCCATAGTCAATTCCTCGCCTCGACGGATAGAAGGCGGACCGGGCGACGTCAACGTCCCGCCTCGGGGAATGCCCGGGTAGCGGGACCTGTCCGGACCGGCTAAAAAGGCCGTCCGGAGAACACCATGGCCATCAAATTCGGACGTCCGTTGCAGCAAAATATCGGTTTTGTGCCAGGCGAGCCCGATTCCAGCCTTGCCGCGCATACGCCGCTCGACCTGCCGACCCGCATGCGGCGCAACCGCCGCAGCGAATGGGCCCGGCGGCTGGTGCGCGAGAACGTCGTCACCGCCGACGATCTGATCTGGCCAATTTTCATTATGGACGGCGACAACGCCCGCGCGCCCGTCGCCTCGATGCCCGGCGTCGAGCGCCTGTCGGTCGATCAGGCGGTGCGCGAGGCCGAACGCGCCGCCAAGCTCGCTATTCCCTGCATCGCGCTGTTCCCCTACACCGACCCGGCGTTGCGCGATGCGACGGGTTCGGAAGCGCTCAACGACAATAATCTGGTCTGCCGCGCCATCAAGGCCATCAAGAAAGAGGTGCCGGACATCGGCATTCTCTGCGATGTCGCACTCGATCCCTTCACCAGCCACGGCCATGACGGGTTGCTGCGCGACGACGGCGTCATCATGAATGACGAGACCGTCGCGGTGCTGGTCAAGCAGGCGCTGGTGCAGGCGCAGGCCGGCTGTGACATCATCGCGCCGTCCGACATGATGGACGGCCGCGTCGGCGCCATCCGCCGCGCGCTCGACGCCGAGAACCTCACCGACGTGTCGATCATGGCCTATGCGGCGAAATATGCCTCCGCCTTCTACGGCCCGTTCCGCGACGCGGTCGGCTCGGCCAAGACGCTCAATGGCGACAAGCGGACCTATCAGATGGACCCCGGCAATACCGACGAAGCGCTGCGCGAAGTCGCACTCGACATCGAGGAAGGCGCCGACATGATCATGGTCAAGCCCGGCCTGCCCTATCTCGATATTGTCGCGCGGGTGAAGGAAACCTTCGGCATGCCGACCTTCGCCTATCAGGTGTCCGGCGAATACGCGATGATCATGGCCGCCGCCAATAATGGCTGGCTCGACGGCGAGCGGGCGATGATGGAAAGCCTGACCTCGTTCAAGCGCGCCGGCTGCGACGGCATTCTCACTTACTTCGCGCCGCGCGTGGCGGAAAAACTGCGTAATATGAAATAGCAACGAACCTCACTCCGTCACCCTGAGGTGCCGTCGCGAAGCGGCGGCCTCCAAGGGCGACGGCCCGCTACACCTTGGCCGTTCATCCTTCGAGCCTCGCTACATTCGCACCTCAGGATGACGGATTTAGGTTCACAGAACACAAGAAACGTTGGGTAGAAACGATGGGTGAATTTGCAATCGGTCAGGGCGTGTCGCGCTTCGAGGACCCGCGTCTGGTGCGCGGCGCCGGGTCCTATACCGACGATGTGCAAATCCCCGGCATGGCCTATGGCGTGGTGCTGCGCTCGCCGCACGGTCACGCGAAAATCAAGTCGATCGACGCGACGGCTGCGAAAGCCGCGCCCGGCGTGCT